>CBFHCK010000053.1:0-10681 GCA_965653955.1 uncultured Spongiibacteraceae bacterium | reverse complement strand
CGACTTCGTAAATCTGGTGATACAGCTGCTGACGGGCATCGTAATCGTCGAGCGGATCGACCATTGATTAAACCAGCGGGTCGGTCAGCGCCGCGCGGCGCTGCCATTGCGCACTGGGTGCGCCGGAAGCGGGGTCGTTATCTCCAAACTGGAGTGCACCCCATTGCAGCTCGCGATACCAATCTTGTTGCAGATAATCCACTGCCGCTTGCGTGAGGCGTTTGCCCGCCATCGCCACGTTGAGCACGCGCGCCGCTTGTTGTTGCGCGCGCCGCGTGCGTAGCTGGCCGCGTTCGGAATCGACCAGACGCTGTTCCAATTTCGTGAGACGCGCCTGCTCGGCCTGCCAGTGCTGGGCGAGATGATCGAGCGCGGCGGCCCAGTCGCCCGCTGCCAACGGTGTTAGCGCAGCGCGCCAATCGGCAATTAATTTTTCTGCCGCGCGCCCGAGCTCCGGCTGATAGCCGGCTCCGCTGTGTTGTGCGATATCGAGAATTGCCCATAACGGGTGAGTGCTGGCAGCCACCCATTGAGCGGGCGCAATGGTGGTCAATGCGACGCGTATCGGATCGAGCGTATCGACCAGATCCGGATGCAAACCGCAATCTTCGCCCCATCGATCCCAAAACAACTGCACCAACGCCGCACCGCGCTCGCTGGGGGCTTGCGTCAACGCTTGCGGCAACAGTGACTCTAGCGGCTCGATCGCGCCAGACAAGATCGCCTCGACGCGGGCAACGTCGGCGGACACGGAAACAGAGGGCATGGAAATAACCGATCTACAGCGGGGTTGCGTCAGTGTAGCCAACGGCGGTCCGATCGACAAAAAAGTACCGATGTCGCCGCTTCTACTCGCGCGTCTAACGCTTGCAATAAGGCGCGGAGAATACGAATTTTTTCGACGCGTTCATCTATCGGAAAAAGATAGCGACGATTGGTCACATCCTTGCAATGTAATTCGTGGACCCTTGTTAGTAGCTCCCCCGAGCGCACGTATCGCTCTCGGTGCGAATCACTCAGAACGCAATGAATTTTTCCAACGAAAACTGCGGCTTACCGGCCGAAGGATGAGAGAAATGCACAATCGAAGCGGTATTGCCCCCCTCGACGGCGCGATTGAAATCGTGATGGCAGGAATGGTGCCCGATCAACATGTGCTTTCAAACGGCGCACCGGCGAGCACCCTTGCACCATCGATTACCGGCGGCTGCATTTCGGAACTTTCGTCGGATTCGATTCACGGCGTCGAGCACGAGTACACATCGGCAATGAAAAATTACGGCACGATATACGAGCAATATCAATCGTACTTAATGCCGCGCAACGAATTACTGCCGCACGATTACGAACTCAGCATCAAACTCGCTGCGTTATCCAATTCTTTGGGCTGTTTGAACGAAGAACTGCTTGCATCGACATTGCATCAGGACGATGTCAGCGATGACGATATCGAAAATTGCGGTTATATGGGCTGGCTGCACCACTAAGCGGTTTCTTCGCGGGTTGTGTGATCTTGAGGCAGTGCAAGCTGCCTTCTTTTTGTTTTCCGATGATAAAAATGTCCGCCGAGAATCAACCGGCTTTCTGCCGCACTAGCGTCGACTCGACCGCCGCGCTCAATTCGGCCAGCGCTCGATCAACCTGATCGTAGGCCGCCGCGAGCGATGGATTTTGTTTCAGCAATAAATGATTGCCGAGCATTTGGAACAGGTAACCGCTGGCTCGGCTGGTGCGGCTCAAGTAATCGCGACGCAAATCGTCCAATGCGACTGCCGCGTTTTTTTCTTCAACCAATTGCAGCTGACCAAGCACCATTTTTTCTTCAAGCACGGGCTTGCGAAACGCAGCGAGAAAAGCATGTACGTCGTTGCGTAACTGCGGTTCGCTGGTGCCGAGCGGCTCCACCGGTTGCTGGGTCCAACAGTCGACTGAACCGTCTTCGGCGTAATACACCTCGTGAATCTGCAAGGTTTCCATGCCGGTTTTAGTGCATCGCTTACGCAGCACTCGATAGTTCCAATTCGCCATATTTTTCTCACCCAGCGCAGTCAGTGCTGCGAATAATTATTGTTGTAAATAATATTAATCTGGCCCCGCCTAAGATAACCATCAACCGCCGGTCGCATTCATAAACCGGACGATCTGCGGCTCATCCTGCAAATCGAAATGGTGCCGTTCCGGCTTCAGTGCCATCGCAGCGACAATCGTCTCTTTCAACGCATCGAATGTGTAGCTTTCCCCCCGCAACACAGCGCGTAAATCGACCGAATGTTCATTACCGAGACACAACAATAACCGACCTTCGACGGTCACCCGCACGCGGTTGCACAAATGGCAAAAATTATTGCTGTGCGGCGAAATGAAACCGATGCGCGAATCGCTGTCGCGCATTCGATAATAACGCGCCGGGCCGCCGCTGCTTTCGTCGCTCGCATGCAAAGGAAAATGCGCGTGAATGCGTTGAAGTATCGTATCGCTCGAACAAAAACTGTGGGCGCGGTCATGTTCATCGATTTGGCCGAGCGGCATCTCTTCGATAAATGCCAGATCGAGCTGGCGCGCGCGGGCAAAGCGCACCAGATCGAGAATTTCATCGTCGTTGCGATCTTGCAGCATTACCGCATTCAATTTGATGCGTTTAAAACCCGCGCTGCGCGCTGCGTCGATACCCGCCAATACATCGGCGAGATTGCCAATGCGCGTCAATTCGCGAAAGCGATCCGGCTGCAAGCTATCCAGGCTGATATTGATACGAGCGACGCCGGCGCTGCGCAATTCATCGGCGTATTGCGTCAGGCGCGAACCGTTGGTTGTTAACGTGAGTTCGCGCAAGCCGGGCAATGCGCCGAGTTCGCGCACCAGTTGCAACACATTGTTGCGCACCAGCGGTTCACCGCCGGTCAGCCGAATTTTGGTGACGCCGAGCTCGACGAAAGCACGGCCGATTAACGCCAGCTCTTCCAGCGTCAGCACGTCTCTGCGCGGTAGAAACGTCATCTCCTCGGCCATGCAGTAAACGCAGCGAAAATCGCAGCGATCGGTCACCGATAGCCGCAGGTAATCAACCTGGCGGCCGAAACGATCACGCAACAGTGGCAGGGGATGAATCGAGGTCATGGGCGGCTATGTTAAACCGCCCAACGCAAATGCTCTAGCTCGCATAAACCCGTACGGAGCCTATACCGTTATCACTCCCCGACCGGCTATAAACCCGCCCTTGCTGATCAATAAAAATTATTACGCGCGGGTTTTTATGCGCTTGAAAAATACCATCGCATCCCTATTTTTGCTGCGAACCGCGCAAGCTTCGATGCGCTGTAGGATTGAACCGAGGAGGTCATCATCATGAATCTGGTAACACGTAATCCCTTTGCCGTCCTGACCGAGCTGCAACGCGACATGAACCGCATTTTCGACAATCGTCTGTTTCCGACGGCCGGCAGCGACAACACCACGACATTCAATAGCAGCGATTGGCTGCCGTCCGTCGACATTCACGAGGACAACGACGGCTATCACGTGTCGGTCGATTTACCGGGGGTCAAGCCGGAAGAAATCGAAGTCACGGCGCACAACAATGTGCTCAGCATTCGCGGCAAGCGGGAAATCACCAATGACAATAAAGAGCTGAAACGCTCCGAACGTATATTTGGTTCTTTCATTCGCGAATTTTCGATGCCGGAAAATGCCGACCTCGAAAATGTGCGCGCGCAAAGCGAACATGGCGTGCTGCAAATCGTCGTACCGAAAACACCGAAGAGCGAGCCGAAGCGGATCACGGTGCAAAATAATACGCCCCAGATTTCGCATTAATTATTGTGTGCACGAGAGGACACCGCGTCCTCTCGTTTTCTATCTATTCGAGCTTTGCGAGATTTCTTATTAGTCGACGCTCTTAACTGCACCGACCTTCCTATTTCTCATCGAAGTTTTTCCCTGCGCATTCGATACATACATCGGTATAAGGCACGGCACGCAAGCGCTCTGCGCCAATTGGATTTGCGCACAACGTGCAGATTTCGTATTCGTTACTGTCCAATCTCTCCAGCGCGACATTGATGCACTGCAGTTCGTGCCGACTCGCTTCGTCCAGCCCGAATAACACATCGAGATTTTCCAGTTCGATTGCCTGCTCGGAGAAACTGGCAGGCAGCGGCTCCCTGCGATGCGCGACGCTTCCGCTCAACTGCTGCAGGCGACCGAGCAATTCATTACGCTTACCGATCAACTGTTCACGTATTTGCTGTTGGTTCATGACCGGCTCCCATGACATCGTTGCCGGCGATTATGCGATGCTGACAAGGGCTCGGCGTTGACCCTGGTCAATGCCATCGTCGCGAACGCATACAGATAAGCTGGTCGATAGCGCCTGCTTCACGCAAAATTGACGCCCATCAAAACCCGATACGAGATTACCGATGATCGAATGGCGCCGCGAACTCAATTTGATTTGGATCGCGACCGGATTTTTAACGCGCGTGCCGATGCCCCGCACCGTTAACTACACACCGGAAATTCTCAATACGTCTTCGCGTTATTTTCCGCTGGTTGGATTCTTCGTCGGCGCGTGCGGAGCGGCGAGCTACGTTATTGCATCGACATTATGGTCGCCACCGCTCGCTATCGCGTTATCGATAGTCGTCACCGTGCTGCTCACTGGCGCGTTTCACGAGGATGGCTGGGCCGATAGTTGCGATGGCTTTGGCGGTGGTTGGACGCGCGAACAAGTGCTGACAATCATGAAGGATTCGCGGCTTGGCAGTTATGGTGCTGTCGGCCTTCTATTACTGCTCGCGATCAAGTTGCTTTCACTTTCGCAATTACATGATGCCGCCAGCATCGTATCGGCACTGCTGATTGGCCATACGTGGAGCCGATTGTTGTCGATCAGTTATTTACTCGACCTGCCTTACGTGCGCGACATCGACAGCAGCAAAATAAAACCGATCGCCACGCAAATGGAGCCGCGCAGTTTCGCCATCGCGGCAGCCAGCGTCACACCGTTATTATTTTTTATCTCACCATTGCAATTGATTGCGATTGCCGTGGTGCTGGCGGCTTGGCGCTGGTGGTTTGGCCGATACATCGTGCGACGCATCGGCGGTTACACCGGCGATTGTCTGGGCGCCGCGCAACAAGTGGCGGAAGTATTGATTTATTTAGTGCTCGCCGCAGCAATTTAAAAATACCTGCAACGAGCACACACTCTTACAAACGATTATTTTTTTTGTTCTGCGCCGCCGCGAACAACTGCGCCATCGCATTATTGCTCGGCTGCTTTTGATTATCGCGGTTCAGACGCTCAACCGCTTTACCGGCATTGCGATCCTGCCCGCGCGGCGTCGAAGTTTTTTCGCCCGGCGTATCGTCGAGACGCATCGACAATGCAATGCGTTTGCGCGCAGCATCGACTTCCATCACTTTTACTTTGACGATATCGCCGGCTTTGACGACTTCACGCGGATCCTTGACGAATTTATTCGACAGCGCGGAGATGTGCACGAGTCCATCCTGATGCACGCCGATATCGACGAAGGCGCCGAATGCGGCGACGTTGGTAACGGTGCCTTCGAGAATCATTCCCTCTGCCAAATCTTTGATGTCTTCGACGCCATCCATGAACGTTGCGGTTTTAAATTCCGGGCGTGGATCGCGGCCGGGCTTGTCCAGTTCTTTAATAATGTCAGTGACGGTAGGTAAACCGAATTTATCGTCGATGTATTCCACCGCTTTCAAGCCGCGTAAAAACGCGCTGTCGCCGAGCAGGTTTCTGAATTCGCGATTATTTTTTTGCGCGATTTTCTCGACGACCGCATACGACTCCGGATGCACCGCCGATGCATCGAGCGGATTATCGCCGCCCATCACGCGCAGAAAGCCGGCCGCTTGCTCGAACGTCTTATCGCCGAGGCGCGCCACTTTCTTCAGCTGGTCGCGATTTTTAAACATGCCGTTCTGGTTGCGGAATTCGACGATATTATTCGCGAGCGTCTGATTCAAACCAGAAATACGCGTCAGCAGCGCTGGCGACGCGGTATTCACATCGACGCCCACGGCGTTCACGCAATCCTCGATTACCGCATCGAGCGAACGCGCCAATGCGGTTTGACTGACATCGTGCTGATACTGACCGACGCCGATCGATTTGGGTTCGATTTTCACGAGCTCGGCGAGCGGATCCTGCAACCGACGCGCAATCGAAATCGCGCCGCGAATCGTTACATCGAGATCGGGAAATTCTTTCGACGCATATTCTGAAGCCGAGTACACCGATGCACCCGCTTCATTGACGATGACTTTGGTCAACCCCAATTCAGGTTTCGCTTTGATGATGTCGAGCACGAAGCGTTCGGTTTCACGGCTCGCGGTGCCATTGCCGATCGCGATCAATTGCGCGTCGTGTTTTTTTGCGAGCGCAATAATTATTGCAGCAGATTCGGCAATTTTATTTTGCGGCGGTGTCGGAAAAATCGCGCAGTGGTCGAGCACCTTACCGGTGGCATCGACAACGGCGACTTTAACGCCGGTGCGCAAACCCGGATCGAGACCTATCGTCACTTTCGGGCCAGCGGGTGCGGCGAGCAGTAAATCTTTTAAATTATTCGCGAAAACTTTAATCGCTTCTTCTTCGGCACTTTCGCGCAAACGCCCGAGCAGATCGGTTTCCAAATGTGTGTAAAGTTTGATGCGCCACGTCCAGCGCACCACTTCGGCGAGCCATTTATCCGCCGGCTTACCGCTTTCTTTAATATTCCAAAAATTGGCGACCATGATTTCGCACGGATGAACTGCGGGTTTTTCTTCCTCACCGACGGTAATGGAAATCGTCAGAACGCCCTCATTGCGGCCGCGAAACATCGCGAGCGCTCGATGCGATGGTGTGCTCGCCAGCGGTTCGTTGTGTTCGAAATAATCGCGAAATTTTTCGCCTTCGTTCTGCTTTCCTTCAACCACGCGCGCGCTCAGCTTGCCATCGCTCCATAAATAATTACGCAGCTTTTCGAGCAGATCGGCGTTCTCGCTGAATTTATCCATCAGAATATATTTCGCGCCCTCAAGCGCCGCCTTGATATCGGCAATGCCTTTTTCGCTATCGATAAATCCAGCGGCGAACTCTTCCGGATTTTTGCTCGGATCTTCGTAAAGACCGAGTGCGAGCGGCTCAAGCCCCGCTTCAATCGCAATTTGCGCTTTGGTGCGACGCTTTTGTTTGTACGGCAGATATAAATCTTCCAGGCGATTTTTAGTATCGGCGCCGTTAATTTCAGCTTCGAGTTCGGGCGTCAATTTGCCCTGCTCCTGAATGCTCGCAAGAATGGCCGCGCGTCGCTCTTCCATTTCGCGCAAATAGCGCAAGCGCTCTTCGAGTGTGCGCAGTTGCGTATCGTCGAGACCGCCTGTTATCTCTTTGCGATAACGCGAAATAAACGGCACCGTTGCGCCCTCGTCGAGCAATTCGATCGCGGCGGCGATTTGTTGAGCGTTAACGGTTAATTCATCGGCAATACGTTGAGTGATCGACAGCATGGTTCATCCAGAAGAAAAAATTTCGCGGTGCATTATCGGAGATTAAGGCGGACGAAGGGAGATTGTTATTAGCGGGTGTTTTTGTTAGCGAACCTCGCGCGTAATTTGCAGGCGAGATGACCTTATGCCTTCGCAGACCGTCAGCGAGAGCCTGCCCCTGAGCGAAGCGATGCTTTGGGCACATGGATGTCGCTGACGAGTTACAGGGAGGTACTTGCCACGTGTCTGCGAATGCATAAGGCCATTCCTCCACACGTAAAAACAAGAAATAAAAAAGCCGCCTTGTGGGCGGCTTTTTCGCAATCGCATCGACTCAGGCTTTCGGGCCTGCATCGACGATTGCAGCGGAGGGATTAAATTTCTTGATGTTCTCTTGGAACATGGCTGCCAGCTTGCGCGCTTCCGCATCGTAAGCATTGACATCGGACCACGATTTACGCGGATTCAAAAAACGCGCATCGACGCCGGGAACCGAGGTCGGAATATCGACGTTCAAAATATCGAGATGTTCTTTCTCGACTTCGAACAATGCGCCGCTCTGGCAAGCAGCGACGATCGCGCGCGTAACGGGGATCGGGAAGCGCATGCCGGTGCCACCCGGTGCACCCGAGCCGCCAGTCCAGCCGGTGTTGACCAAATACACATGCGAACCGAATTCCTCGATACGTTTGATCAGCAGCTCTGCATACTCGCGCGCCGGACGCGGCATGAATGGCGCACCGAAGCAGGTCGAGAATGTCGGCTGAATGCCCGCTGGGGCACCAACTTCGGTCGAACCGACGCGCGCGGTATAGCCGCTGAGAAAATGGAACGCTGCCGCTTCTTTCGACAGCAACGACACCGGCGGCAATACACCCGATACGTCGCAGGGCAGGAAAATCACGACTTTCGGCTCACCGGCGGCATTCTTGATGACGCGCTTCGGCACATGTTCGAGCGGATAACAGCAGCGGCCGTTTTCGCTGAGGCTGGTGTCGTCGTAATCGGCGTGACGCGTTTCGGGATCGATCACGACATTCTCGACGATCGACCCAAAGCTGATCGCATCCCAAATGATCGGCTCGTTCTGTTGCGACAGATTGATCGTTTTCGCGTAGCAACCGCCTTCGATGTTGAACACCGAGCCTTTCGCCCAGCCGTGTTCGTCGTCGCCGATCAGGTAGCGGTTGGGATCGGCCGACAGCGTGGTTTTGCCGGTGCCGGACAGACCGAAGAACAGACAGGTATCGCCCGCATCGCCGACATTGGCCGAGCAATGCATCGGCATCACGTCTTTCGCCGGCAGCAGGAAGTTCTGCACCGCAAACATCGATTTTTTCATCTCGCCGGCGTAGCGCATGCCAGCCAACAGCACTTTGCGCTCGCCGAAGTGAGTGATGACTACGCCGTCGGAATGAGTGCCGTCACGGGCAGGATCACAGATAAAGCCGGGAACATTGAGGATGGTCCACTCGTCTTTATTGCGCGGGTTGTATTGCTCGGGGCGGATGAACATATTGCGGGCGAACAGGTTTTGCCACGCCGTTTCGGTGCGCGCAACCACCGGCAGGTAATGCTCGTCGTGCGCGCCGACGTGCACGCGGCAGACGAAGTGCTCTTTAGCGTCGAGGAAGGCTTCGACACGCTGCCACAGCAGATCGAACTTGGCCGGCTCGAACGGTTGATTGACCGCACCCCAGTCAACGGTATCCGCGGTGTTCGGCTCTTTGACGATGAACCGGTCTTTTGGCGAACGTCCGGTACGTTTGCCGGTGGCCACCACGAACGCGCCGGTGTCGGCCAGATGGCCCTCGCCGCGTGCGATTGCCTGCTCGACCAGCTGCGCCGGGGACAGGTCGTTATAAACGGTAACTGCTGCACTCATTCTGAGATTTCTCCTCTGTTCCGCACCAAAAGCCGCTCCTTCCGCGCGCCGTATTTTTTTATCGCCAGGTTTTTTGTCGCTAATCCAACCTGGAGGCGTCGTCGGGGGGCCGGCATTATGGCAAAAAACCCGCGCGCGCGGCGAATTGGAATTAGTGTCGGGTTGAAGAGGTGCTGTCCGCGAATAAGGCCGCGATATCGTCGCCATTAAAAACGTAAAGCTGATTGCAGAACTCGCAGTTGACCTCGATCGTTCCCTGCTCGCGGATGATGTCGTCCAGCTCCGCCCGGTCGAGGCTGAATAACATCGCGCCGGTCCGCTCCTGCGAACAACTGCAACGAAATCCCACCTCGTCGCGGCGCAGCAATCGCAACTGGTCCTGATGGAATAATCGATACAACAGCTCGTCGCCCGAAAGTTGCAGCAACTCCTGCGGTTGAACGGTGTTGGCAAGCGCGCATAAATGCTGCCACTGCTCTGCACGCTCCTCGGCCGGGCGCTGGCTGGGCAACTCTTGCAGGAACAAACCGCCGGCGCGTTGCGAATCCGCATACAGCCAGATGCGCGTCGGCAGCTGCTCGCTCTGCTGAAAGTATGCCTCCAGACACGCTGCCAGACTTGGCGCTTCGAGCGCCACGATGCCCTGATAACGCTTGCCCTGGGTCGGGTCGATCGTAATCGACAGTAACCCCTTGCCGAGCAGCGATTCAAAATCGGCGCCGGTCGCCTCCTCGGCTCCGCGCACAATCGCGCGCACAGTCAGCGCCGACGTCGATTCGGCCATAATCAACGGAATCTGGCCGGCCTCGCTGCGCGCCTGCAGCACCAGCGAGCCATCGAATTTCAGTGTTGCACCCAACAGCGCTGCCGCTGCGAGAAACTCGCCCATCAATTCGCGCACCGCCGGCGGGTAATGGTGGTTAACCAGTGCATCCTTATAAGTGCGATCGAGCTGCACCCATTCGCCGCGCACATCGGTGCCCTCGAAAATAAAGCGCAGCAGTTGATCTGCCTGCGATGTCTCTATCGGTGAAACCTGGCCTGTCACTCGATCTCTCACTCAAATAGTTCTCGTTTCAATTGATCCAGCTGCCGGCGCTGCTTTTTGTTCGGCCGATCCGGCGTCTGCGGCATGCTTGCCGATAGCGCGCGACGCTCGGCGGCCGCTTTTTCGCGCGCGCTGCGGCTGGCTTCGGTCTCTGCATACAGCTTGCGAGCTTCGGGAGCGGGACCGCGTACGGCGGATACCGCGAGTACGTCGATTTCGATGTCGTCCCAACCCTGCGGAAT
>CBFHCK010000052.1:0-10693 GCA_965653955.1 uncultured Spongiibacteraceae bacterium | reverse complement strand
AGTACTGGGCATCGAAACCTCTTGCGACGAAACCGGCGTGGCTATCTACGATAGCGAGCGTGGTCTGCTCGCGGATGCACTGTTCAGCCAGATCGCGTTGCATCGCGAATACGGCGGTGTAGTGCCGGAGCTGGCATCGCGTGATCACGTGCGCAAGTGCCTTCCTTTAATACGCGAAGTGCTCGCTACCGCCCAACTGCAACCCGATCATATCGACGCTATCGCCTACACGTCAGGCCCCGGCCTTGTCGGCGCGCTGATGGTCGGTGCCTGCATCGGGCGCAGCCTTGCCTATGCGTGGCAGGTGCCGGCGCTCGGCGTTCACCACATGGAAGCGCATTTACTCGCTCCCATGCTGGAAGCAGAACCTCCGCAGTTACCTTTCGTCGCATTGTTGGTTTCGGGCGGGCACACGCAATTGGTGCGCGTAGCCGGCATCGGTCGCTATGAGTTGCTCGGCGAATCGCTCGACGATGCAGCCGGCGAGGCGTTCGATAAGTGCGCGAAGATGCTCGGCCTGCCGTATCCGGGCGGACCGGAGCTGGCGAAATTGGCGGAGCAGGGCGATCCAAGCTTCGATTTCCCGCGGCCGATGTTGAATCGCCCTGGCCTCGATTTCAGTTTCTCCGGTTTGAAAACCGCCGTGCTTACAGCGATTCGCGAACGGACGTCGGTTGCCGGTGTAATCGATCCGCAAGTGCGGGCCGATATTGCAGCATCTTTTCAAGCGGCCGTCGTTGAAACATTGTCGGTAAAAGCGCAGCGTGCATTGCAGCAAACCGGTTTAAAAACGTTGGTGATGGCGGGAGGCGTCAGCGCGAATCGCGAACTGCGCCGCGTGCTCGAACGCGATCTCGCAGCAATCGATGCAAAAGTGTTTTACGCGCGCCCACAATTTTGCACCGATAACGGCGCGATGATCGCGTATGCGGGCTGCCAGCGTTTACTGGCGAATCAGCACGACGCGCTCACTATCAACGTGCGTGCACGTTGGCCATTGATTGAACTGCCTGCCGTCGATTTCATAGGCGCGTAAATGGATACCGTATTTATTCGCGAATTAACGATCGAAGCGATTATCGGCATATACGATTGGGAGCGCAGTGTGCGCCAGCGTATCGTGCTCGATCTCGAACTCGCCTGCGATATTCGCCGCGCCGCAGCCAGTGAAAACATCGACGATACGCTCGACTACCATGCGATTTCGCTGCGCCTCGACGAATTCGTTAGAGCGCAGCGGTTTCGTTTGCTCGAAACGCTTGCAGAGCAATGTGCGGAATTGCTGCAGCGCGAATTTAACGTAGCGTGGCTGCGTCTGCATGCGGCGAAGCCTACGGCAATTGCCGCCGCGAGCGCAGTGGGCGTTTGTATCGAGCGCGGAGTGAAGCCAGCGTGACTCGGGTATATATCGGCATCGGCAGTAACATCGAACGCGAAATCCATATTCGCGCCGCGCTCGATCGACTGAGCGAAATATTCGGAGCGTTAACGATTTCGCCCGTGTATGAAAGCGAAGCCATCGGTTTCGATGGCGATGCGTTTTTTAATCTGGTTGTCGGCGTCGATACGGAGCTGGCGCTTAACGATGTGCTGGATCTGTTGCGCGCCATCGAAGTCGAAAACGGCAATATCGGCAATCTACCGAAGTTCAGTGCGCGCTCGCTTGATTTGGATTTATTGGTCTACGGTGCAAGCAACGGAATATTTCAAGGCGTAGCGTTACCGCGCGCCGATATCGTCGATTACGCCTATACCCTATGGCCGCTCACCGACATCGCCGGTGGCGAGATACATCCCGCGCTGGATTTGTCTTATCACGTTTTGCGTGAACAATTTACCGGCACCCAAAAACTGTGGCCGGTGACATTCATATGGCGGGGCAACGATTTGTCCGCATTGTTTTCTGCGCAACGCGCGGGTTGAGCGCAGATAGGCGCGCAGTACCACGATCAAAACTGCTTTGCAGCAATCCTCTTATCGATGCTCATTCATTGCCATTGATTTTCGATCGCGCGTAAACGTTCTAGCCGCAATTGATCCCCGAGTGCTTTACCGCTGAAACCCTGCGAGATCAGCGCGTGAGTTGTGACCGCCGCTGCGATCTTTTGCAACTCTTCAAGTCGTTTCGTTTTTACTGCCGAAATGTCGAGAGCGCGCGCAACGCAAAGCAATTGCACAAAGCGCTCGGGGCGACGCCATGCATCGGTGCTATCAAATAAGGCCAGCGCTTTTTCTGCGCTATCGCAGCCGATAATTGTTTCGATATGCGTGACCGCGAGCAGCGTGAGATCGCGGCAATCATTCGGCGTTTTAATCCGTGCACAAAATGCAATTGCTGCGTTGCGTTCGAGCTGTGCGCAAAGAGCGGCGAAACGAACCGCGACACTTTTCGATAACTCGGCCGCACGTGTCAGATTGTCGAAAGGCAGGGTTTCGAGTTCCGGACACAAGCGTGCAAGCGCGCCGCATTGGCGCAGTACATCGAAATATACGGCGGGATCGCGTTCGAGCAATGCGCGTTCGGTTTCCTTCCACACGCGTTCGGCGACCAGGTGCTCAATTTCACCCGCGGCGACAATTGTTTTCATCAACGCTAGCGTTTCATCGGCGATGCGAAAGCCGAGATGGAAGTAACGTGCAGCGAATCGCGCAACACGCAATACACGTAGCGGATCTTCGGCGAATGCCGGTGCGATGTGGCGCAATAAGCGTTGTTGCAAATCGCGTTGGCCGCCATACGGGTCGATCAGATTGCCGTGCTCATCCTCGGCGATGGCATTGATCGTTAAATCGCGCCGTTCGAGATCTTGTTCCAGGGTGACGTCGGGGCTGCTGTAAAACGTGAAGCCGTGATAGCCATGACCGCTCTTGCGCTCGATGCGGGCGAGTGCATATTCCTCACGCGTATCCGGATGTAGAAAAACAGGGAAATCGCGACCGATCGGTTTGAAGCCCGAGTGCAGCATTTCTTCGGGCGTGGCACCAACCACAACCCAGTCGTGTTCGTGATGCGGATAACCTAATAATTTATCGCGGACGGCGCCGCCGACGAGATAGCACTGCATCGAAAGAATTCGTAAGAAAAGATGCGCGCAGTATAGAACGTCTAAACCGCCGCTGCTTCGTCGTCCTCAGGAGGGCAGTGGTATGAGGCGGTGATTTGGCCATCCTGCACCGATTTTAAATGCACGTCGAAGCCCCATAGACGATGCAGATGCTTCATCACCTCCTGTGTGTTGTCATCGAGAGGGCGACGATTATGTTGCGTATGTTGCAGATACATCGCACGGTCGCCGCGCATGTCGATATCAACCACTTGAATGTTGGGTTCGCGATTGCCGAGGTTGTACTGGCCGGCAAGTTGTTCGCGCACGATGCGATAACCCTCGTCGTCATGTATGGCGGCGATTTCAATTTCCGATTGTTCATCATCGTCGAGGACATTAAACAATTTCATATCGCGAATTACCTTGGGCGACAGGAATTGTTGAATGAAGCTTTCGTCCTTGAAATTGCGCATCGCGAATTGCAGTGTTTCGCGCCATGGCGTGCCGGCGATGTCCGGGAACCAGCGCTTATCTTCATCGGTAGGCTTTTCGCAGATGCGACGAATATCGCTCATCATGCTGAAGCCCAACGCGTATGGGTTAATGCCGTTGTAATACGGGCTGTCGAATCCGGGCTGAAACGTGACGCTGGTATGCGATTGCAGAAACTCGAGAATGAAGCCATCGGTTACTCGGCCGCGATCGTACAGTTCGTTCATCAGCGTGTAATGCCAAAATGTTGCCCAGCCCTCGTTCATTACCTGGGTTTGTCTTTGCGGATAAAAATACTGAGCGATTTTTCGCACAATCCGGATGATTTCGCGTTGCCAGGGTTCGAGTAATGGCGATTTTTTTTCGAGAAAATACAGCAGGTTTTCCTGCGGCTCATCAAGAAATGGTTTTTGCTTGTGATTCTTGCGCTCGGCTTTTGTCGTCGGAATCGTTCGCCACAAATCATTGACCTGTTGTTGCAGGTACTCCTCGCGTTCTTCCTGCCGGCGTTGTTCTTCTTCTGCGGAAATGGGATGGGGGCGTTTATAGCGATCGACGCCGTAATTCATCAGGGCGTGACACGAATCGAGCACACTCTCAACCGCTTCGATGCCATGGCGATCCTCGCACTTCGCAATGTAATTGCGCGCGAACAACATGTAATCGATGATCGAATCGGCGTCGGTCCACGTGCGAAATAAATAATTACCTTTAAAAAACGAATTATGGCCGTAGCAGGCATGCGCAATAACCAGCGCCTGCATCATCATCGTATTTTCTTCCATCAAATACGCGATGCATGGATTGGAGTTGATGACGATTTCGTACGCGAGGCCCATCTGGCCGCGACTGTAGTTGTTTTCGATACCGAGGAAATGTTTACCGAAGGACCAATGCCGGTAATAAACCGGCATGCCGGATGCGGCGTACGCATCCATCATTTGCTCGGAGCTGATAATTTCAATTTGATTCGGGTACGTGTCGAGCCCGAACTCTTCGGCGAGCAGCCCGATCTCCCGCTCGTAATCTTTAATCAGTTCGAACGTCCATTCGGAGCCTGTGGAGATAAAATTTTTTTCGACGCTATTTCCGTTCATCTCGATAATTTTTTCACTCATGCAGTGCGTCTCTGGAACAGCTCGCGAAACACGGGATAAATATCTTTGATGTCGATGATTTGCTGCATCGCGAAAGTATCCGGATAAATTTCGTGGACCTGCTCGTATTCGCCCCATAAAGCCTGATGTTCGCGCGGCGTTATTTCGACATAAGAGTAGTGCTGAAGAAACGGCATGATTTCTTTCGTCAGCAATTCATAGCAAACGCTGGAATCGTCGTTCCAGTTGTCGCCGTCAGATGCTTGCGCTGCGTAAATATTCCATTCCGACGTGGGGTAGCGCGCCGCCATGATGTCTTTCATCAGGCGCAATGCGCTCGATACAATGGTGCCGCCGGTTTCCCGCGAATAGAAAAACTCTTCTTCGTCGACCTCTTTTGCACTGGTGTGATGACGAATGAACACAACTTCGGTGTGATCGTAATTACGCTTCAAAAATAAATACAACAGAATGAAAAAACGTTTGGCCATGTCTTTGGTGGCCTGATTCATCGAGCCGGAAACGTCCATGATGCAGAACATTACCGCCTTTGAAGACGGTTGCGGCTCCTTGATATTCAGGTTGTATTTGATATCGAATTCGTCGATGAACGGCAGCTTTTCGATCTTGCGTTTCAGCAAGGCGATTTCTTCTTCGATATCAGCAATGCGCTTGTTGTTGCGGAGTACCGGATCGGTATTCGTCAGCAGCGCGAGCTCCTGTTCGAGCTCGCGAATCCGTTTGCGTTTCGGACCGCCGAGCGCAATGCGACGTGCATGAGCGGCACGTAATGAGCGCACGATATTGATTTGATTCGGGATGCCGACACTGCTGAAACCGCCGCGTTTGAATTTGAAGGTTTCCGTTCCGGCGAGCTGACGCTTTACTAAATTCGGTAGCGCCAAATCCTCGAACATGAATTCGAGAAATTCTTCCTGGGTAATCTGGAAGGCGAATTCATCCATGCCTTCGCCGCTATTGCTGGCGCGACCCGAGCCGCTGCCGCCACCTCCGCCACTGGGGCGTGGCACTTTATCACCGGCAACAAATTCCTTATTGCCAGGATGCACGACGCTCCGTTTGCCGCCGGTGCCGTGGCCCAACACGGGTTCGCTGACATCGTGATTGGGAATAGTGATTTTTTCGCCTTGCTCGATATCGGTAATCGAGCGCTTTCCGACTGCCTCGGAAACAGCTTTCTGGATATGTTTTTTGTACCGGCGCAAAAAACGCTGACGATTAACAGCGCTCTTGTTCTTGCCGTTTAACCGCCGGTCAATCAGATGACTCACGCTCGGATTCCTCCACCGCTATCTGGCGGTACCGCAACTCACTGCGATGTGCACCGTGTTCTACTGCGACTTACAAACACGGTCCTATTGGGATTTGCGAACACGCAAATACCACTCGGATAACAATCGCACCTGTTTCTCGGTGTAGCCACGCTCGACCATGCGCTTAACGAAATCGTTGTGCTTTTTCTGGTCTTCGGTGGACGCCTTCGCGTTGAAGGAAATCACAGGCAACAGATCTTCGGTATTCGCGAACATTTTCTTCTCGATAACCGCCCGCAGTTTTTCGTAGCTGCGCCAATCGGGATTCTTGCCATTGTTGTTGGCGCGAGCGCGCAACACAAAATTGACGATCTCGTGACGAAAATCTTTCGGATTGCTGATCCCTGCGGGCTTCTCGATTTTTTCAAGATCTTCATTCAGTGATGCGCGATCGAGAATCTCGCCGGTTTCAGGGTCGCGATATTCCTGATCCTGAATCCAGAAATCTGCATAGGTAACGTAGCGATCGAAAATGTTCTGCCCGTATTCCGAATACGATTCGAGATAGGCGGTTTGAATTTCCTTGCCAATAAATTCGATGTAATGCGGCGCCAGATATTCCTTGATGAAGCGTAAATAGCGCTCGGTGGTTTCTTGCGAATATTGCTCCTGCTCGATTTGCTGTTCGAGCACATAGAGGAGATGCACCGGGTTCGCCGCAATTTCCGTCGGATCGAAATTGAATACCTTCGACAGAATCTTGAATGCGAAGCGTGTGGATAGACCCTCCATACCTTCGTTGACGCCGGCGCTGTCGTGATATTCCTGAATGCTTTTCGCCTTCGGATCGGTGTCTTTCAGATTCTCGCCGTCGTAAACGCGCATTTTCGAATAGACGTTGGAATTCTCCGGCTCTTTCAACCGCGACAGACACGCGAATTGCGCCAGCATTTTCAAAGTGTCGGGCGCGCAGGGCGCTTTCGATAATGAGCTGTTGAACAACAGCTTGTCGTAAATTTTGATTTCTTCGGTCACGCGCAGGCAGTACGGTATTTTTACGATGTAGACGCGATCGAGAAAGGCTTCGTTGTTTTTGTTGTTGCGGAATGCCTGCCATTCCGATTCGTTCGAATGCGCGAGTATCACGCCTTCGAATGGAATTGCGCCCATGCCTTCGGTGCCGTTGTAATTGCCTTCCTGCGTTGCCGTCAGCAGCGGGTGCAATACTTTGATCGGCGCCTTGAACATTTCGACGAATTCCATGATGCCCTGATTGGCGCGGCAGAGTCCGCCTGAAAACGCATAGGCGTCGGGATCGTTCTGCGGAAATTCTTCAAGCTTGCGAATATCGACCTTGCCTACCAACGAAGAAATATCCTGATTATTTTCATCGCCGGGTTCGGTTTTGCTGACAGCAATTTGGTCGAGACGCGAGGGATACAGTTTGACGACCCGGAATTGGCTGATATCGCCTTTGTATTCGTGCAGGCGTTTTACCGCCCAAGGCGACATGATCGTTTTGATGTAACGACGCGGGATGCCGTAATCCTCTTCGAGAATATGACCGTCCTCATCGGGATCGAACAAGCCGAGCGGCGATTCAAAAACCGGTGAGTCTTTCAGGCAATAAATGGGTTCGCGTTCGATCAGCGATTTCAAACGCTCAGCGAGCGATGATTTACCGCCGCCGACCGGACCGAGCAAATAAAGAATTTGTTTCTTCTCTTCGAGCCCTTGAGCGGCGTGACGAAAATACGAAACGATTTGTTCGATCGCTTCTTCCATGCCATAAAATTCGTCGAAGGCCTGATAGCGGCGAATGACTTTGTTCTGAAAAATTCGGCTTAAACGCGGGTCGCGAGAGGTATCGACCATCTCCGGTTCGCCTATGGCCATCAGCAGGCGCTCTGCGGCATTTGCATACACAGAGCGATCTTTTTTACACAGCTCCAAATATTCCTGGAGTGTGTAAGTTTCCTCCTGAGTAGATTCATAGCGGTCACGAAAATGATTGAAGATGCTCATTTACCTACCTCATGTCAGCTCAACAAATGTCTGTGCGTGGCGACGTGCTTGCGTTAAGAATAGGACGCAAAGCAACTAAGGGCCATGCCCGTGACTAATTCGACACGTAAAAACATCGAAATGTATTCGTCACGGAAAAAAATTTGCTTGAAGGCATCATGGCGGTTTGGTTTATGACACGCAATGATTTGTTCGCCGATTTAATTTGGCGCTACCGTTGTCGCGAATTTTGAATAATCGCAATTGGCCGTTGAGAAAATTACATTTAAGCGAGGACGATCTAGCTTTGAATATTTATAGAAGAAAAAGATTTATAGCGAAATTAGCACTCGCACCGAGAGAGTGCTGCGGTATCGAGATTTAATAATGAGAGCTGTTCGCCCCAAATGCAGCCGGTATCTAGTGCGACAACATCATCGCGATGAGTGCGACCCATTAACGTTGCCCAATGTCCCACTAATAATTTATGCCCAGCGCTTTTTCGATGCGGAACATCGAACCACGGCATGAAGCCAGGCTTTGCTGAGGCTGGCGCCAATTTGTTTTTAAGATCGAGTTTGCCATTGGCGTCGCAGAAACGCATACGCGTCAGATAGTTGGTAATTACCCGCCAGCGTTCGATTCCGCTCAGATCCTCGCGCCAGCAGTTGGGTTCATCACCGTACATGCCGTTAAGAAATTCGCCAAGGCGAGGGCTTTGCAAAACACCTTGCACTTCTTGCGCTAGCTCTGCGGCGTAGTCGAGTGTCCATTGCGGTGCGATGCCCGCATGTACCATTGCGTAATCCGTTTCGCGATAGAGCAATGGCTGACGTCGTAACCAGTTGAGCAATTGGTCGGCATCGGGAGCATCGAGAATCGGCTGTAACGTATCGCCGCGTTTCATTTCGCGCGCGCCGTGCGCAACCGCTAGTAAATGTAAATCGTGATTGCCCAGCACAACGCGCGCGTTATCGCCGAGCTCGAAAAAAAATCTTAGGCATTCAAGGGATTGCGAGCCGCGATTGACGATGTCGCCAACCGACCAGAGCTGATCGTGCGCGGGATCGAACTTGACTCGGTCGAGTATGCGGCGCAGCGGATCGAAACAACCTTGGAGATCGCCTACCGCATAGCGCGTCATTAGCTCGGCCTCAGTGCAATACGCCGGGACGCGCGAGCGAGAAGGCGCGAATGGGGGCGTCGAACGATTCGCCGGAAGTTGTCACCATTTGATAGCTGCCTTCCATCGTGCCTACGGGCGTCGCCAGCATGGAGCCGCTGCTGTAGCGATAACTCTCGCCGGACGCGATCAGTGGTTGTTCGCCGACCACGCCTTCGCCGCGTACTTCCTGCACATGGTTATTGGCATCGGTGATGCGCCAGTGGCGCGAGAGCAGCCGCACGGCCTCATTGCGATGATTGGTGATGGTAATCGTGTAGGCGAAAACGAAACGGTTCTCCGCTGGCACCGATTGGTCCGCGAGATAGTGTGTGACAACATCGATTTGAATATCGCTGCGAGCGGTCATCGCGGTCATCCATTCAAACTGTCGGCGAGCATGACGAACGCCGATAACGGTAGCGTTTCCGGTCGTGCGCCGGCATTAATGCCGAGCGCTTCGATTTGTTCTGCGCTGACCAAGGTCTGGAGCGCGTTGCGCAAGGTTTTGCGGCGCTGGTTGAAGGCGGTGCGCACCACTGTTTGCAGGCGTTCAACCGATTTTGCCGGATGCGGCAGTTCGCTGTATGGAACCAGGCGAACTATGGCCGATTGCACCTTCGGTTGGGGTGAAAACGCGCCTGGAGGTACCTCGAACAGCGGCTCCACGCGGCAAAAATACTGCGTCATGATGCTGAGACGACCATAGTCTTTATTACCGGGCTGCGCCGCGAGCCGATCAACCACCTCTTTCTGCAGCATGAAGTGCATGTCGACGATGCGATCGCTCTGCCGCAGCAAATGAAAAATCAGCGGCGTGGATATGTTGTACGGCAGATTGCCGACGATCCGGATGCGCGCATCAGGGACGAGTGCGGCAAGATCGAGTTCGAGCGCATCGCCCTGTTGTAAATGGAAGCGCGGATTGTCGCCAAATTTCTGCAGCAACAGCGGGATGAGATCGCGGTCGAGCTCAAGGGCGAGCAGCGTGCTGTCGCCGTCAAGCAAGGCACTGGTTAAGGCCCCTTGGCCAGGGCCGATTTCCAATAGCGTTTCACCGGCGCGAGGTCGAACCGATTTGGCGATACGCGCGATGACATTGTGATCGTGCAGAAAATTCTGGCCGAAACGCTTGCGGGCGCGGTGTTCGCGAACGCCGTCCGTGTTCGAGCGACGTTCGTTCATATTCTTTGGTTTCCTTCGAGTCGCTCGATGTGGTGGTGAGCCAGTTGTAGAGCCAGTGCGAGCGCCGCATGCAGGCTGCCAGCATCGGCGCGGCCGGTGCCGGCCAGATCGAGCGCCGTGCCGTGGTCGACCGACGTGCGAATGATCGGCAGTCCCAGCGTGATATTGATGGCGCGACCGAAGCCCTGGTATTTGAGGACTGGCAGACCCTGGTCGTGATACATCGCCAGCACAGCGTCGGCGTTATCGAGATATTTCGCGGTAAAGGCCGTATCTGCCGGCAGTGGTCCGGTCAGTTGTAGGCCTTCGGCGCGGAGCTTATTCAGACAGGGCTCGATGACGTCGATTTCCTCGCGCCCTAGATGGCCGCTCTCGCCAGCGTGCGGATTCAATCCGAGTACCAGAATACGTGGCTCGGCGATGCCGAACTTA
>CBFHCK010000051.1:0-10717 GCA_965653955.1 uncultured Spongiibacteraceae bacterium | reverse complement strand
GTTGCAGGTCATGGATCATGGCACGCTGACCGATAATAACGGGCGCAAAGCGGATTTCCGTAACGTCATTTTTATTATGACAACCAATGCTGGCGCGGAAAGTATCAGCCGTCGCAGTATAGGTTTCTCGGAACAGGACCATACGACCGATTCAAGCGAAGCCATTAATCGCATGTTTACGCCGGAGTTCCGTAATCGGCTCGATGCCATTGTCACGTTCAAGCCATTGCCAGAGGCGGTGATTCTGAATGTGGTCGATAAATTCCTTGTCGAGTTGCAGCATCAGTTGGACGACAAACACGTGCAAATTGATGTCGACGATGGTGCGCGTCGCTGGCTGGTCAAGAAGGGCTACGACAAAACAATGGGCGCGCGGCCGATGGCACGCATCATTCAAGAGCACATTAAAAAGCCGTTGGCGGAAATGGTGTTGTTTGGTGCTCTAGCGGAAAACGGCGGTACAGTGCACGTCGAGCTACATAACGACGAGCTGGTGCTGAATGCAGAAGCAACACAGAAATAAAATCGCTGAAATAAAAAAGCCCGCTTAATGCGGGCTTTTTTCATTGAGTAGTATCGATCAGCGAGCGCGATAAGTGATTCGAGCTTTAGTCAGGTCGTAAGGAGTTAATTCGACCTTCACTTTGTCGCCAGTCAAAATGCGGATGTAGTTTTTGCGCATTTTTCCTGAAATATGCGCGGTGACAACATGACCGTTTTCCAGTTTGACGCGAAAAGTGGTATTCGGAAGTGTGTCAATGACTTCACCTTCCATCTCGATTTGATCTTCTTTCGCCATGCAGCGCTTACCTCGGTTGTCCGGCGGACAAGAAAAATGGGCCCGTCGGTTTAAAGTGGGCGCATTCTGCCTTAAAGCAGGGTTTTTCGCAAAATTGATTTCGACGGGAATTCTCTATGTCAACGCAATCCAGCGATTGTTGACCAGCAGCTCGATAGGGCGATATTCAGTTTTATAAGACATTTTTCGGCATTGCTTGATCCAATAGCCGAGGTAGATGTGTGGTAGATCGAGCAGCTTTGCCTGTTGTATTTGCCACAGCACCGCATACACGCCCAGGCTGCGACTGTTCAGATCGGGGTCGAAAAAACTATAAATTGCTGAAAGTCCGTTGTTCATGACGTCGACAACAGCGACGGCCACCAACTTATCTTCATCGTAAAAACAATAAAAATGCGTTAAATCCCATTCGCGTGTCAAAAATGAATCAAATTGTTGGCGAGTGGGTGGGTACATATCGCCATCCCGATGGCGTCCCTCGATATAGCGTGCATACAGCTCATAAAATTCGTCGCCGCTTAGAGACACTCGATCGATGACAGTGAGATCGGCGTTGCGCGCAATAATGCGGCGCTGGCGTCGATCGGGCTCGAAGGTATCGACAGGAATTCGGGCGGGAACGCACGAGTTGCAGCGAGAGCAATGCGGACGATAGAGGTGCGGCCCGCTGCGTCGAAACCCCATTTCGGACAGCTGACTATACGTGCCGCTATCAATGGGCGCGGCAGGGTCGATAAATAAGGTGGTGGCTTGTTGATCGGGCAGATAGCTGCACGCATGTGGATGCGTTGCGAATACTTTGAGTGTCGACAGAATCGTCACTGCAGACGCCTCGTCACCTGTTCGCTGTGAATTGCCAAATGCTGCCATTAACCGGCAGCTTTAGCTTTGAATATTGCTTCAGAAGATCGATGAACTCAGATCGAGGAATAACTTGCGCGCCCATTGTTTCCAAATGATCGCTGCCTAATTGGCAGTCTATCACGGCAAATCCCCACTGCCGCAATTGCTGGCACAGTCGAATAAGGGCCGCCTTCGATGCGTTTGGCACACGGCTAAACATCGATTCGCCGAAGAACACTGCGCCGTATGCAACACCGTAAAGACCGCCCACCAATTGGTCGCCGTCCCATATTTCGATCGAATGGGCATGACCTAAAAGGTGGAGTTCATGGTAAGCACGCTGCATGGCCGGCGTGATCCATGTGCCATTGCGCTGCGGCGTCAATTCGGCACAGCCCCGCATCACGTCAATAAATGCGGTATCCATGCGTACTGCAAATCGATCATTGGCTAAAACTTTGCGCATGCTGCGCGAAATATGAATTTGATCGGGGAAAATGACACCGCGCGGATCAGGCGACCACCACAGAATCGGCTGATCGTCCTGATACCACGGGAAAATACCGTTTTGATACGCGAGAAGAAGGCGTTCGGGGCGCAGGTCGCCGCCGAACGCCAACAAACCATTGGGCTCGTTAAGCGCTTGCTCTACCGGGGGAAACCAAAGCTCGTCCCCATCCAGTTTCGGTAGTGCAATCACCTGCGGCGCCTGCTTTAAGCTATTCGATCAACTGAAGCCGTCCAGATATTTTTCGGCATCCAGCGCGGCCATGCAGCCGAAACCGGCGGACGTGACTGCTTGACGATAGACATGATCGGCCACGTCGCCCGCGGCAAATACGCCGGCAACATTCGTTGCGGTTGCTGTACCTTCGGTGCCGCTGCGTACTTTGATGTAGCCGTTATGCATATCGAGCTGGCCGGCAAAAATATCCGTATTCGGTTTATGGCCGATTGCGACGAACACACCGCTGACGTCGATATTCTGCTTGCTGCCATTTTGCAGATCGACCAGCCGCAGACCGGTGACGCCACTTTCGTCGCCGAGTACTTCGTCTAATGTGTGATTCCAGATAATTCGAACGTTACCGTTACGCGCTTTTTCGAACAATTTTTCCTGCATGATTTTTTCGGCGCGAAGCGAATCGCGGCGATGCACCAGCGTCACTTCGGAACAAATATTTGCGAGGTAAAGCGCTTCTTCCACTGCGGTATTGCCGCCGCCGATCACCGCAACTTTCTGCTGTTTGTAGAAGAAACCATCGCAGGTCGCGCAAGCGCTGACGCCTTTACCCATGAATGCCTGCTCGGAAGGCAGGCCTAAATATTGCGCGGAAGCGCCCGTGGCTATGATCAGTGCGTCGCAGCTGTAAACGCCGCTACCACCTTTCAGCAGGAATGGGCGTTGCGTCAAAACCGCTTCTTCAATGTGATCGAAAATAATTTCGGTGTTAAAACGCTCCGCATGTTGCTGCATGCGAGCCATCAATTCAGGTCCTTCAACGCCTGCATGATCGCCGGGCCAATTATCGACATCAGTTGTGGTCGTTAACTGCCCACCTTGTTGCAAACCCGTAATGATCACCGGGTTCAAATTCGCGCGCGCCGCATAAACGGCAGCGGTGTAACCTGCGGGACCAGAACCGAGAATGATGAGGCGATGATGTTGCGGTGTACTCATGATTTACATCCAAAAATTCAATTTAATCGATAGGGATCATACTGGAATCGCGCTTATTTCGGCAAAACGCCAGCTTCCCGACAATCAGTGCCGAGATGTTAATATGGCGCCGATTTTTCATCTTCCAAGTCTCTGCGGAATTTCGATTGAGCAAATCCAGCAATAGCGCCACCGCCTCACGCAACCTCGACAAGGGGCTCGATAAAAAACGCTTACGTCTTCGCGAAGGTGCATTTATCGGCCTGATCGCGATATGTCTCTATCTGACGATGGCGTTGCTCACTTATCACCCGCAAGATCCCGGTTGGTCGCGCACGGGCAGCGGCGATCGAATTCATAACACTGGCGGTCCGGCAGGCGCTTGGCTCGGCGACGTTTTTCTTTCCCTGTTCGGTTACATGGCTTATCTGTTTCCGATCCTGATCGGGTATCGCGCATGGGTGCTCTACCGCGATCGTCATCGTGAAGGCGGTTTCGATTGGCCCGGTTTTGTCGTTCGTATCATCGGTTTGACGTTGGTGATGATCGCGAGCACATCGCTGGCGACAATTGCTCAAAGTGGTCTCGGTGCTTTGCCGTTTGGAGCGGGCGGTGTACTGGGACAGGCGATTGGCAGCTCGGCGCTGCAAGCATTTGGCGGCATCGGTAGCCGCTTGATCATGATTGCTATTTTATTGTTCGGTCTCACGGTATTCGCCGATTTGTCATGGCTGAAGCTGATGGATCAAACGGGTGCGCTGATTTTGCGTGGCAGCGCATTATTCTGGGAATGGTTTCAGCGCCGCCAAGAACATGTCGAGCGCGATCGCGGCGATCGGGAAATGCAAAAGCAGCGGCAGGAAGCGTTGATCAAGCAAAAGGAGCGCGAGAAAGAAAAAGCGCCGATAAAAATCACACCGCCACCTGCACCGCCACCAACGCCCGTTCGCTCGGAGCGGGTTCAGCGCGAAAAGCAGCAGACATTGTTCGATAACAATTCGATTACCCGATTGCCTGCAATCGAATTGCTTGATGAAGCGGATCGCCGGCAGAAAAAAGGCTACTCCACAGAAACGCTGGAAGGTCTGTCGAAACTACTCGAAATCAAACTGGCTGATTTCGGCGTTAGCGCGGAAGTCGTCGCTGTATTGCCGGGACCTGTTATTACCCGCTTTGAAATTCAGCCTGCACCTGGCACGAAGGCCAGCAAAATTTCCGGACTGGCGAAGGATCTGGCGCGCTCACTGGCGGTGATTTCCGTGCGTGTCGTCGAAGTCATTCCCGGCAAATCGGTGATGGGGATCGAAATTCCGAACGAAGATCGAGAGGTAGTGAATTTCCGCGAAGTATTGTCTTCGAAGGCGTACGAAGATGCGAAATCGCCGATATCGATCGCGCTCGGTCACGACATCAGCGGCGAACCGATCGTTGCCGATCTGGCGCGGATGCCGCATTTATTGGTTGCCGGTACGACGGGCTCCGGTAAATCGGTCGGCGTTAACGCCATGTTGCTCAGCATTTTGTACAAGGCGACGCCCGCCGATGTGCGCTTGCTGATGGTCGATCCGAAAATGCTCGAATTATCGGTATACGAAGGCATTCCGCATTTGTTGGCGCCGGTCATTACCGATATGAAAGATGCTGCGGCCGGTTTGCGCTGGTGCGTTGCGGAAATGGAGCGTCGATATAAATTAATGGCGGCGATGGGAGTGCGTAATCTCGCCGGCTTTAATCGCAAAATTCTCGATGCGCAACAGGCGGGCGAG
This sequence comes from uncultured Spongiibacteraceae bacterium, assembly GCA_965653955.1. Classification (GTDB taxonomy): domain Bacteria; phylum Pseudomonadota; class Gammaproteobacteria; order Pseudomonadales; family CAMLJR01; genus CAMLJR01. The sequence goes on along the minus strand of CBFHCK010000051.1, from coordinate 5,649 downwards.
CCGATTCTCGATCCGTTCTTCAAGCCGGAAGAAAATTATCAAGCGGGCGAGGAAGTCGCTAAAGCGCCGGCGCTCGAAACGCTGCCGATGATTGTCGTTGTAATCGACGAATTCGCCGACATGATGATGATTGTCGGCAAAAAGGTGGAAGAGCTGATCGCGCGTATCGCGCAAAAAGCCCGCGCCGCCGGTATCCATTTGATCCTCGCCACGCAGCGCCCTTCGGTCGATGTCATCACTGGTTTGATCAAGGCGAATATTCCGACGCGAATTGCATTTCAGGTTTCATCGCGCATTGATTCGCGCACGATTCTCGATCAGGGCGGCGCCGAGCAATTACTTGGCCATGGCGATATGTTGTACATGCCGCCGGGCAGCGGATTGCCGGTGCGCGTGCACGGCGCATTTGTCTCCGATGATGAAGTGCATCGCGTAGTTGCCGACTGGAAGCGGCGCGGTCAACCGGATTACATCGATGGCCTGCTTGAAGAAGGCAGCGCTTACGATGGCGTGCCAGGATTTGCAGCGGGCGGCGAAGGCGAGGAGGGCGGCAACGCCGAAAGCGATGAGTTATACGACGAAGCGGTGCGCTTTGTTTGCGAAACACGCCGCGCCTCAATTTCATCGGTGCAACGTAAATTACGCATTGGCTACAACCGCGCGGCACGCTTGATCGAAGCGATGGAGGCGGCCGGCGTGGTGACGTCAATGAGCACTAACGGCAGCCGCGAAGTATTGGCGCCACCTTCGCCGAGGGATTGAGTGGATGTTCACGATGATGCGTAGCGGTTTTATTTTTTTGTGTCTTTTGTCGCTCGTTGCTCACGCCGACGATTCAGCGGTGCAAAAACTGAGTGCGCAGCTTGAGCCCTTAAAATCGTTACAAGGCCAATTCACGCAAACGGTTACCGATGAAAAAGGCAAAGTGCTGCAAACCTCGCAAGGCGCTATCGCGGTCAAGCGCGGCAACCGTTTGCGCTGGGAAACCACATCCCCCTTTGCTTATCTGATCGTTACTGATGGCACGATGCTGTGGCGTTTTGATCAGGATCTCGAACAAGCGACGAAGCAGAAATTCAAGGGCGAATTAGCCGATACGCCAGCGTTGATTTTGAGCGGTGAAATGTCGCGTATTCGCGCCAATTACAACGTCGCCGTTGAGCAAGGCAGTAAGGGCGTCTATTACAAGCTGACACCCAAACAAAAGAACGCGTTGTTTCGCGCGCTCGTGCTGCAGTTTTCCGGCGATACGATTAGCGAGTTGATACTCGAGGATAATCTCGATCAGCGCACCGAGATTCGTTTCAACAACGTGATTAATAATCCTTCGTTACCCGATACGCTTTTTCGCTTCGATCCTCCGGCCGGCGCCGATGTGGTGATCGATGAATCGTAATTTGTTCGCACAAGACAACGCGAACTATCAACCGCTCGCGGCGCGTATGCGTCCGAGTGAACTGAGCAGTTATTTCGGGCAGCAACATCTTCTCGATAAAGGCAAACCTCTGCGCGAAGCGCTCGATGCGGGCATTCTGCATTCGATGATTTTGTGGGGGCCGCCCGGCGTCGGCAAAACGTCGCTCGCCAAATTGATTGCAAAACTATGCGATGCACATTTTATTTCACTGTCGGCGGTGCTGGCCGGTGTGAAGGAAATTCGCGCGGCGATCGATGAAGCGAAGCAACAAGCCGCGCTCGGTCGGCAGACCATTTTATTTATTGACGAAGTGCATCGTTTCAATAAAGCACAGCAAGACGCATTTCTGCCGTTCGTCGAAGACGGTACCGTAATTTTCATTGGCGCGACGACAGAAAATCCATCGTTCGAGTTGAATAACGCATTGCTGTCGCGCACGCGCGTTTATCGGTTGCAATCACTGACCGATGAGGCGCTGTTAAAAATTGTCGAGCAGGCACACGCGAAACAAGCGGACGCGGCGAATATCGATTCCGAACAGTTGCAGCGCTTGGTGCAGGCAGCCGATGGCGATGCGCGGCGCGCATTGAATTTGCTAGAGCTCGCGCTCGATATGGCGGGTATGCAAAACAAGGATGTGGTCGATGCGTCGGTCATGGATGAAGTGCTCAGCGGCCACGTGCGCCGTTTCGATAAAGGCGGCGATTTGTTTTATGAGCAAATTTCCGCGCTGCATAAAGCGGTGCGCGGCAGTTCGCCCGACGCTGCGTTGTACTGGTACGTTCGTATGCTCGATGGCGGTTGCGATCCGTTGTACATAGCACGCCGCGTAATTCGCATGGCGACCGAAGATATCGGTATTGCGGACCCGCGCGCCTTGCAGCTTGCGCTGAATGCGTGGGATGTGCAGGAACGACTCGGTAGTCCGGAAGGCGAACTCGCAATTGCCGAAGCGGTTGTTTATATGGCGTGCGCGGCGAAAAGCAACGCGGTGTATGCGGCCTATAATGCCGTCAAAGCCGATATCGCAAACGCGCCCAGTTACGATGTTCCGATACATTTACGCAATGCGCCGACGCGATTGTTGAAAGACAGCGGCTACGGTTCCGAATATCGCTACGCGCACGATGAGCCGATGGGCTATGCCGCGGGCGAAAATTACTTTCCGGAAGAGCTCAAAGACAAAACGTATTATCATCCCGTCGATCGCGGGCTGGAGAAGAAAATCGCCGAGAAATTGTCTTATTTACGTGGTCTAGATGCCGTAAGTGGCAACAAGCGTTACTCGTAATTCTTTTGCAGGAGCCGTGGATAGTTCTCTTTTCAGGACACGCGGCAAGTACATCCCTGTAGCTCGTCAGAAACATCCTTGTTTCTGACGGTCCTGAAAAGAGAACTATCCACCGCTCTTCGAGCTTGGGTGCTAATTTTCAAAAAAAGAATTTGGAATTAAGAAATGCTCGATATCAAACTGCTTCGACAAGACCCCGAAACTATTGCGCGGCAATTGCGCAAAAAACATTTCGATTTCGATGTGGCGCGTTTTCGCGATCTCGATAATGCGCATCGCAAAGCGGAAACCGAAAGTCAGCAATTGCTGGCCGAACGTAACCAAGCGTCGAAAAAAATTGGCGAGTTAATTAAATCGGGCATGTCGGTCGATGAAGCGAAATCGTCGGTCAATGCAACATTAGCGAAAATCGAGCAGCGTTTGGCGCAATTAACCGAGACCGCAAAAAGCGCGCAGCAAGAATTAGATGCTTGGTTAATGTCGACTCCGAATACGCCCGACGATGGCGTGCCGGAAGGAAAAGATGAAACCGGCAATATGGAAGTCAGCCGTTGGGGTGACCCGCGCCAGTTCGATTTCGAGATTAAGGATCACGTCGATATTGGCGAACAACTCGGCGGTATCGATTTCGAGAGCGCGACAAAAATTACCGGCAGCCGTTTCGTGGTTATGCGCGGCGGCGTCGCGAAGCTGCATCGCGCCTTGATTCAATTCATGCTCGATGTGCACACCGCCGAGCATGGTTATCAGGAGGTGTACGTGCCGTTCATGGTGAATGCGGATTCGCTGCGCGGCACCGGTCAGTTGCCGAAATTCGAGGAGGATTTATTCAAACTCGAAGGCGAGCAGAATTATTATTTGATTCCCACGGCTGAAGTGCCGGTCACAAATCTCGCGCGCGATACTATTTTCGATGCCGAGCAATTGACCGATAGCGGTATTAAATATGTCTGCCACACCCCCTGTTTTCGCAGCGAGGCGGGCAGTTATGGCCGCGATACGCGCGGCATGATTCGTCAACATCAATTCGAGAAAGTCGAGCTGGTGCATTTTGTTCGACCGCAACATTCCGAAGCAGCGCTTGAGCAATTAACCACGCACGCCGAGCGCATTCTGCAATTGCTGAATTTGCCGTATCGCAAAATGCTGCTGTGCGGCGGCGATATGGGAGCCAATGCGCGACGCACATACGATTTGGAAGTTTGGTTGCCGGCGCAGAATAAATATCGCGAAATTTCGTCGTGCAGTAATTTCGGCGATTTTCAGGCGCGTCGCATGCAAGCCCGCTGGCGTAATCCGGAAACCGGTAAGCCGGAATTGCTGCATACATTGAACGGTTCCGGTTTGGCGATCGGTCGCACGCTGGTCGCGATTCTCGAAAACTACCAGCAAGCTTATGGCAGCGTGTTGGTGCCGGATGTGCTTGTGGATTACATGGGCGGCGTGGATCGTTTGAGCTGATCGACGATGGACTATTTACCGTTATTTACCGATGTACGAAATCGTCGCTGCGTTGTTGTCGGCGGCGGTTCGATTGCGTTGCGCAAAGCGAGCCTGCTTTCGCGTGCCGGCGCCAATGTATTTGTTATCGCGCCGCGAATTCAGGCCGAACTGGTGCAGTTGGCCGAGCGCAGCGGTGGCGATGCGCTCGAGCGCGAATATCGAAGCCTCGATCTCGATAACACGGCGCTCGTTATTGCTGCGACCGATGACGAACAGGTCAACGCGCAGGTCTCGTGCGATGCACAGGCGCGGCATATTCCGGTGAACGTGGTCGATAATCCGGCGCTGTGTTCGGTGATTCTGCCGTCGATTATCGATCGATCGCCGTTAATGGTTGCGATTGGCAGCGGCGGTCAGTCGCCGGTGCTGGCGCGGCAGTTGCGGGCGAAACTCGAATCTACGATACCCGCAGCCTACGGACGTCTCGCCGAATTGGTCGGTAAGTTTCGCGCCGATGCGGCGAACCGTTTTCCCGATATCGATGAGCGTCGCCGGTTCTGGGAGGAGGTGCTCGAAGGTCCGATTGCCGAATTCGTGCTGGCCGGTCGCGAAGAGGTTGCCGAAACCGAGCTGGCGCGGCGCCTTGCCGACGCGACGCCTGTGGCGAGCGGCGGTGAGGTGTATCTCGTTGGTGCGGGGCCGGGCGATCCCGATTTGTTGACGTTCAAGGCGCTGCGTTTGATGCAGAAGGCCGATGTCGTTCTTTACGATCGCCTGGTCGCGCCGGAAATTGTCGATCTGACGCGTCGCGATGCGGAAAAAATTTATGTCGGCAAGGCGCGGTCGCAGCATGCGGTGCCGCAACAGGACATCAACCAGCTGCTGGTCGATCTCGCGTTGCAGGGTAAAAAGGTTTTGCGATTGAAGGGCGGCGATCCGTTTATTTTCGGGCGCGGCGGTGAGGAGATCGAAAAGCTCGCGGAACATAACATCCCGTTTCAAGTCGTTCCCGGTATCACGGCGGCAGCGGGTTGTGGTGCGTATGCAGGCATTCCGCTGACGCATCGCGATTACGCGCAATCGGTGCGTTTTGTTACCGGCCATTTGAAAGATGGCTCGATGGATTTGCCATGGACCGAGCTGGTGCATCCACGGCAGACCGTGGTTTTTTATATGGGGTTGGTCGGTCTCGCGGAAATCTGCACGCAGCTGATTCGCCATGGCCGGAACGCGGATACGCCGATTGCACTGATTCAGCAGGGCACGACGCGGCATCAGCGCGTTGTCGTCGGCAGTCTGCAAGATCTACCTGAAAAGGTCAGCCACGCTGGGATCAAGGCGCCAACTTTGCTGATTGTTGGCGAAGTCGTGTCGCTGCGTGATCGACTCAACTGGTACAACCCTCCCGGCGATTAAAGAAAGTAGTTGTGGCCCTTTTTATGAACCGGAAATCCGTCACAACATGCGCATGATCATGGCAGTCGATCGCAATCCTGCT
>CBFHCK010000050.1:0-10736 GCA_965653955.1 uncultured Spongiibacteraceae bacterium | reverse complement strand
GGATTTCCATTCCGGCTTTGCCAGCGAACAATTCGACGATTCTTTCCTGTCCAACGACCTCGATTTATTCGGTCGCGACGCCGCCCGTTGCTGCGGCCGGCAAAATCAGCGGCCGCATAACCTACGATCGAGTGCCGTTTTTCCCTCCGGCACCGTCTTATCAGCCCGGACCTGGCCTCGATTACGACAATCCGCATGTAACGCCGGCGCGCGGCGTGGTTGTAGAGATCGTGGCATCCAGCAATGGTGTTAGTTGTGCTGGCGAGGTGATTGCAACGACGCTGACCGACGGCGATGGTTGGTACGAGGCTACCGTCGGCACCGCAAGCAACGTTTGCCTGCGGGTACGTGCCCAGTTGTACCGGGCGACTGATTTTGCCAGCGGCGCGAACTGGAATATCGCCGTCGCCGACAACACTTCAAGCGACGCGATGTATGTAATGACCGAATCGAGCGCAACGAGCGCGAATGCATCACCGCGCCGGGATCTGCATGCGCAGTCTGGCTGGAGCAACGGTGCGTATAACGGCGCACGTGTCGCTGCGCCATTCGCAATTCTCGATACCGCATGTAAAGCGATTAACGCTGTGCTTGCGAGCAACGCCGACGCGCAATTTGGATCGCTGAGTTATTTCTGGAGCACAAAAAACACCAGCGACAGTAATGGCACGCTGGCGCAGGGCAAAATCGGCGGTGCATTTTTTAGCGCAAGCACCTCTGCCATTTATCTACGCGGCGATGCAGCAATCGATACCGACGAGTTCGACGAAATGGTCATCGCCCACGAATTCGGCCACTTCATCACGCGGGTGTTTTCGCGCTCCGACAGTCTCGGCGGCGAGCATAGTCTGTTCGACTATATGGACCCGCGCGTCGCATTCGACGAAGGCTGGGCCACCGCATTTGCAGCGCTGGCGCTGAACACGCCGATTTATCGCGACTCGGATGAAGTCACAACGATGCACAGTTCATCGCGCGAATTTTTCTTTAACGTGCAGGATCGATTCGGCGGCATTCCAACCGGCTGGTTTTCCGAAAGCTCGGTGCAACGCGCGTTATTCAATATCGGCGCCGACAGTTCCTACGGCGGCCTGGGGCTTGGCATCGATGGCTTGATGCATGCGCTAAGCGGTACCTATAAAACCACGCCGGCGTTGGCAACCTTGTTCAGCTATGGCAGTCAATTGATCGACGAGCAGGCTTCCTCCGCGATGGCCGACGATATCGCGACAATTCTCAATGACGAGGATGTCGACGGGTCTTCGATCCAGCCATTTGCGGAATTTGAAACCCACGCGCCCGACCCCGACGATTTGCCGGTGTATGCGAATATCAGCGCAAATGGTGGAGCGGTTTCCGTGTGTTCCGGCAACGATTACGGCACTGGCAATACGCTGTCGAATCGCCGCTATTTACGCTTCGATGTCGCTGCGGCTGGGCGTTATCAGTTCACCGTTGAGCCCGAAACAGGTTTTTCCGGTGCGGTGGCGGGTTTCGAGTTATTGCAGCGCGGCGCGCGGCTGACGTATCAGCAGGCGCGCTCAGGCAGTTTGTCGAATCGCACGGCCCGCTATCCTAGCGGCACATTATCGGCGGGTGCGTACGTGCTCAGTGCGTTTCACGTCGGCAATGTCGTTGCGGGCAGCGGGATCGTCGCGGGTCGGCAATGCTTCAAAGTAACGGTGAGCGCTGCGCCATGAAATATATATTCTCGTTTTCAATACTCATGTGCCTGATATTGGGCGGCGTTTATCAAACGGGTGCTTTTGCACAGTCCAATGCAAAATCCGGTGTCAGCGCGAAGCCGAGCGTTAACGCGCAGGCTGCTCGCGGCAGTTTGTCGCCGGCAGCACCGGTAAAGCTCGATTATTCGATTGCAGAAGCGGTGGCGCCGAACCAGCAGAATTCGGTCGCTATCGAAATTACCACTCGATTGAATCAAGGGTCGCTATTGGTTGAAGTAGCGAAACAGCAGGGCGTTACGCTGTTGTGCGATACACAGCGTCGCTTCGATCTCGGTAATACCACGCAGCCCATAAAATTTGCGCTGCCGGTGTTATTGGCCGAGCAAGCCGAGCGTTACTTGATTGTGCTGCTGACCGTCGATACGCCGATGGGACCGATGTCACGTAGTTTCCGTATCGACTTGTCGATGCCGGTCGAAAGCGAGCCGTCACCGCCAATTCCTCAATAACGCAGTCAGCCGGTATACTGCCGCGCCCCGCAATCGATCGTTTTTCCAATGTCCAATCTTCGCGCCATTCAGCAGTTTCTGTTGTGTCCTACGCCAGACGCATGGCTACAAAATGCACTCGCCGAACCCGAGCTGCTGTTGATCGATCACGCCAATTGCGAAAAAAAAGCCGCCGGCACTGCGCTGACACTGCTCTATCGCTATGTCGATAAACCCGAATTGCTGCAACGCATGTCGCGCCTCGCACGGGAGGAGCTGCGTCATTTCGAACAGGTGCTCGCAATCATGACCGCACGTGGCATTGAGTATGTGCAGACAACACCCGCGCGTTATGCCGGTGCACTGCATAAACATGTGCGAACGTTCGAGCCGGCCAAGCTGATCGATACGTTGATCATCGGTGCGTTTATCGAAGCGCGTTCGTGTGAGCGTTTTGCGCGACTCGCGCCATTGCTCGATGCGGAATTGGAAAAGTTTTATAACGGTTTGCTCGCGTCCGAATCGCGGCATTTTCAGCACTACCTGCAGCTCGCGCAACAGTATTCGCCACAATCGATCGATGAACGAGTGCTTTTTTTTGCCGAGCGCGAACGCGAATTAATCGAAGCGACGGATACCGAATTTCGCTTTCACAGCGGCCCTATCGCCGCATGATTGGAAAGGAAACGCGAGCGACCTTATTGCAGCGGAAAATTTTCCAGCTCGATTGAGCCATCGGCTTCGGCCCGAATCATCCATCCGCCATTCTCCATGCTCCAATCACCCAGCACGATTCGTTCAGCGCTTTTTCCACTAACGATCAGGCTATGGCGCGCGGGGCGGTGTGTATGGCCGTGAATCAGTAATTCGACGCCTGCACTCTCCATTGTGTGGATCACTTCGTCGGGGGTGACATCCATGATCTGTGAAGACTTCATGCTGCCGGCCATTTTGCTTTCGTTGCGCAGCATCGCAGCCAGTTCGCGACGCTCGGGCAATGAGCGATTCAAAATGGATTGTTGCCAGAGTGGATTGCGCACTTGTGCGCGAAATGCCAGGTATTCGCGATCCTCGGTGCAGAGCGTATCGCCGTGCAGCAACAATAGCTTGCGCTCGTAAAGATCGATGAGCGCAGCCTCGGGCAGTAATTCCATACCGCAGCGTTTTGCGAACGCATCGCCAAGCAGAAAATCGCGATTGCCGTGCTGAAAATAAACGTGCGTGCCGTTGTTGGCGAGTCGATTCAATGTGGCGGCAAATTCATCGAGCCACGGCGAATCATCGTCATCGCCAATCCATGCTTCGAATAAATCACCGAGAATGTAGAGCGCATCTGCGCCGCGCGGAACAGTATCGAGCCAGTGCAAACTGGCTCGCAGCAATTCCGGTTGCGACGGCTGCAGATGCAGGTCGGAAATGAACAGTGTCGTCACGACAGCGCGTTTCCGATTCGTTTATTTCTGTTCTTCGACGGTCGCTTTCGTGATGACCACATCTTCGGCAGGCACGTCTTGATGACCGGCTTTGCTGGTGGTGGCAACGCCTTTGATGCGGTTGACTACGTCCATGCCTTCAACCACGCGGCCGAACACGGCATAACCCCAGCCCTGAGAATTTTTCCCGCTGTGGTTGAGGAAGTGATTGTCGGCAACGTTGATGAAGAACTGTGCGCTCGCCGAATGCGGGTCCATCGTACGCGCCATTGCAATGGTGCCGGCGTCGTTTTTCAGGCCGTTATCGGCTTCGTTTTCGATCGGATCGCGGGTTTCTTTCTGTTTCATACCGGGGCCAAAGCCGCCGCCCTGAATCATGAAGTTATCGATAACACGATGGAAAACGGTGTTGTCGTAATGGCCGGCTTTGACGTATTCGACAAAATTCGCCGCGCTTTTCGGGGCCTTGTCGAAATCGAGCTCCAGTTTGATATCGCCGAAATTGGTATGCAGAGTAATCATGTAGTCGCTGCCTGTGAAACGGAGAGTGAAGGGCGGCTATAATACGGGCTTTGCCGTTCCGTATCCATTTCAGTTCTATTCCGAGAAACGCATGAGTACTAGCGAAGCACCGACCGCTAAGGTCGCCAACAATTTTTTGCGCGGGATTATTGAAGACGATCTCGCCAGTCGGCGCGTCGATCGCGTCGCGACGCGTTTTCCGCCCGAGCCAAACGGCTACCTGCACATCGGTCACGCGAAATCGATCTGCTTGAACTTCGGTCTTGCCGAACAATTCGGCGGTCAATGCAATTTACGTTTCGACGACACGAATCCAGAAAAAGAGAATCAGGAATTTATCGATGCGATCCAGGAAGATGTGCGCTGGCTCGGCTTTCAATGGCGGGAGCCTGTGCATTACGCATCGGATTATTTCGATCAGTTGTACGAATGGGCGGTACATCTGATTCGCACAGGCAAGGCTTACGTCTGTCATTTAACGCCGGATCAGGCGCGCGAATATCGCGGCACGCTGACCGAGCCCGGTAAAAACAGTCCATATCGCGAACGAGGCGTCGATGAGAATCTCGCGCTGTTCGAAAAAATGCGCGGCGGGGAATTTGACGAAGGTGCCTGCGTGCTGCGCGCGAAAATCGATATGGCTGCACCGAACATGAATTTGCGCGATCCGATTCTGTATCGTATTCGCAAAGTGGCGCATCACCAGACCGGCGACAAGTGGTGCATTTATCCCAGCTATGATTTTGCACACGGCCAATCCGATGCGATTGAAGGTATTACGCATTCGATTTGCACGCTCGAATTCGAGGATCACAAACCGCTCTACGATTGGCTGATCGACATTCTTTCGGCCGCGAGTGACTGGCCTGCGCTGCCGGCGCCCGCACGTCCACGCCAATACGAATTCGCACGCTTGAATTTGAATTACACCGTGACGAGCAAGCGTAAATTAAAACAGCTCGTCGATGACAAAATTGTCGATGGTTGGAACGACGCGCGCATGCCGACGCTGGCGGGTCTGCGTCGCCGTGGTTATACCGCTCGTGCGCTGAGAAATTTCTGCGACATGATTGGCGTCACACGCAGCGATGGCGTCGTCGATGTCGCGATGCTCGAATTTGCGATTCGCGATGATCTCGATAAAAACGCACCGCGCGCGATGTGTGTTTTGAATCCGCTGAAAATTGTTATTACTAATTTCCCTGAAAATAAAGAGGCTGAAAATCAGGTCGAAATGCTGAGCGCGCCAGCTCATCCGACACGCGATGATCTCGGCGAGCGGCAGTTGCCCTTCACGCGTGAGATCGTTATCGATCGCGAGGATTTTCGCGAAGAGGCGAACAAAAAATATAAGCGCCTCGTGCTCGGTAAAAAAGTACGTTTGCGTAACGCGTATGTCATCACCGCCAACGAAGTCATTAAAGATGCGGATGGCAACATCGTCGAAGTGCATGCCACCTACGACGCCGGTACGCACGGCGCCGACCCCGCCGACGGCGTGAAGCCGAAAGGTGTTATCCAATGGGTGTCGGCAACGCATGGTAAGCGCGCGACTATTCGTGTTTATGATCGATTGTTTTTACACGAAGCTCCCGATCGCGGCGGCGAAGACTTCATGCAGCATTTAAATCCGAACGCATTGCGCGTTCTTGAAAATTGTTACATCGAGCCGAGTCTCGTTGAAGCGCAACCCGAGCAGACCTTCCAATTCGAGCGCGAAGGTTATTTTGTTGCTGATCGATACGATCACAGCGCAGAGTATCCAGTATTCAATAAAACGATCGGATTGCGCGATACATTTAACGAAGCGGCGCAGAGTGCTGAATAAATTATTGAGCAAGAGCAAAGGATAGAGAGAAAAACAACATGGCTTTGATGATTTACAACACGCTGACCCGCAGCAAAGAATTATTCACGCCGATTGAGCCCCGCAAGATTCGGATGTACGTATGCGGTATGACCGTGTACGACTATTGCCATCTTGGGCACGCGCGTGTCCTGGTGGCATTCGATGTCATCACGCGGTATTTGCGCTCGCGCGGTTACGACGTGACCTACGTGCGCAATATCACCGATATCGATGACAAGATTTTGCGTCGCGCTGCTGAAAATGGCGAAACATATACGGCGCTTACCGAGCGCTTCATCGCTGCAATGCATGAAGACGAGCGCCGCCTGGGTGTTCTGGCGCCGAGTGCCGAGCCGCGTGCAACGATGCATATCGATCAGATGTTTGCGATGATCGAAAAGTTGATTGCAAATGGTTACGCCTATCGCGCAGATAACGGTGATGTGTATTACGCAGTCGGCAAATTCGACGGCTACGGCAAATTATCTGGAAAAAATCCTGACGAACTACTCGCGGGTGCGCGCATCGAAATCGATGAAGCCAAACGCGATCCTCGCGATTTTGCTTTATGGAAATCCGCGAAGCCGAATGAAGAAGCCGTGTGGAATTCACCGTGGGGTCCGGGTCGGCCCGGCTGGCATATCGAGTGCTCGGCGATGTCGACCTGCTGCTTGGGCGATACGTTCGATATTCATGGGGGCGGGCCCGACTTGCGTTTTCCGCACCACGAAAACGAGATCGCTCAGAGCGAGGCGGCGACCGGCAAGCAATATGTGAATTACTGGATGCACGCTGGAGCGGTGCGAGTCGATGGCGAAAAAATGTCGAAATCGCTCGGCAATTTTTTCACGATTCGCGAAATTCTCGATAAATATGACGCTGAAGTTGTGCGCTATTTATTGATAAGTAGCCATTACCGCAGCGAGATCGATTATTCGCAGGAAAGTTTGCAGGAGGCGCGCAACGGTCTGGATCGTTTTTATAACGCGCTGAAAGATTATGCGGATGTTGTGCCGGCTTCGCAGGAAGAGATGACAACCAGCAGTTATTTTGATCGCTTCATCATTGCGATGGATGACGATTTCAATACCCGCGAGGCGTTGTCGGTTATGTACGATTTGGTGCGCGAGCTGAACAGTGCGCCGGATGTTTTCACGAAACAAAATCTGGCTGGTCAGTTAAAAGCGCTGGGACAAATGCTGGGTATTTTGCTGCGGAATCCGCTCGAGTATCTGCAGGCTGGCGTTGTATTAAATCCTGAACAAATCGATGCCTTGATTGCCGAGCGTTTGCAGGCGCGTGCGAACAAAAACTTCGCCCGTTCGGACGAGATTCGCGATGAGCTGAAGGCAAAGGGAATTGTTTTGGAGGACGGTAAAGGCGGTACCACTTGGCGGCGCGAATAATCGGATTAGTCGAAATCGATTAGCGTATAGAAATCAAAGGTTGATCTGCGTCATCGTTGCTTATCCTTCGTGTGTCTATAGTGAAATCACAAGCTCACACAGGAGGATGCACAATGAACGTCGAAACAATTTTCTCGTTTCTTTTCGATTACGGAATGGTACCGCTGATCATCGGTTTAGTGGCAGCTGTCGGTTGGTTTGCTTACGACGAAACGCAAAAAGTCACTAACGATGTATCCGACCATAAATAGAAGCGCAACTCGGTAAGCATCAATCGGCAACGGGCGTCAAAGCGCTGCCGCTAGAATGGCAGTCGCGGTTTCAAAATGGTTAGCCCAGGCTTTTTTGCCCGATGACACCGATTGCAGAATCAATGTGTTAATTGTCGTCGGGCCGACACCGCCCAGGACGGGCGTATAAGCTGCACATCGACTTTATCGCGGCTGGTTCAATATCGCCGACGCTACCGGATGGTAGCCAGCATTCAACCAGATCCCGTATCGCATCATCTCAGCCCAGGCTGCGTTCGCCGGATTCGACCGATTGCAGAATCAATGTGTTGATTGTCATCGGGCCGACCCCACCCGGTACGGGCGTATAAGCTGCGCAGCGATCCTTGATCGCGGTTAATTCGATATCGCCGACGCCGCCGGGGTGATAGCCGGCATCGACAACCACGGCGCCATCTTTAATCCACTCGCCTTTGATGAATTCGGGTTTGCCGACTGCGCCAACCACAATATCGGCTTGCTTAATCAATTCCGCCAGATTGCGAGTTTTCGAGTGACAGATAGTTACCGTCGCATTGGCTTGCAACAACATCATCGCCATCGGTTTGCCGAGAATCGGACTGCGTCCTACTACAACCGCGTGTTTGCCTTCGATTTGAATGTTGTACTGCTGCAACAAACGCATGATGCCTTGTGGCGTCGCGCAACCATAAGCCGGCTCACCCATCGCCATGCGGCCGAAGCCGAGGCAGGTCACACCATCGACATCTTTGCTCAACGCAATCGCATCGAAGCACGCGCGCTCGTCGATCTGCGCGGGCACCGGGTGTTGCAGCAAAATGCCGTGCACGTTGGAGTCGTTGTTGAGTTCGTGAATTTTCGCGAGCAATTGTTCGGTAGTGGTAGAGGAGGGTAGCTCGACCGCGAGCGATTCCATCCCGACACGGCGACAGGCATTGCCTTTCATCTTCACGTAGGTTGCAGAGGCGGGATCGTCACCAACGAGAATGGTCGCGAGAATCGGCGTTTTGTCACCGGATTGTTCCTTCAACTTTGCTACGCGCTGTGTTAACTCCGCTTCCCATTGCGCTGCGGTTGCCTTGCCGTCCAACACCAATGCTGCCATTGCTTACCGACCTCGTCTGAAATTTCGCGGGCGCCATTGTCGCACGGAGGATTTTGAGCAGCCAGCGTGACAAAAAATTAGTCGATACATAACAATGATTTGAAGCGGTAAATAGCCGTGTTTTTCGATTGACGGGTAAAAAGCTCGCAAGTATGATGCGCACCTCCTGTAACGGAGCGGTTTTTGACATCGGGGTATAGCGCAGTCCGGTAGCGCGCCTGGTTTGGGACCAGGATGTCGGAGGTTCGAATCCTTCTACCCCGACCACTTTTTTCAGTGTGTCAGATCCCAGCCGATCCACCGTACCCATGGGGTGAAAAGCGCCCATAGCTCAGTTGGATAGAGCAACGGCCTTCTAAGCCGTGGGTCGCAGGTTCGAATCCTGCTGGGCGCACCAATTCCGTAGCAGGTGTCGATTTTGTAATACACCTCGTTCAATGGTGGCTGTAGCTCAGTCGGTAGAGCACAGGATTGTGATTCCTGTGGTCGTGGGTTCGATCCCCATCAGCCACCCCATTTTCCGAACTCCTCATCAACTCCTCGACTCTTTTTTGCTGAAATATTTCGTATTCAGGCTTGTTTTTAACCTATAAACGTATAGCATATTTATATATGGATAACGTTAATGGTGAAAAGCGTGGATACAGCCGTCAGCGCCAAGCGTAAACCGGGTACCCGTTCTGCCGGGCGTCCGCCGAAAACCTCGCGCGAGGAAATCATCGCCCGGGCGATCGACATTCTTGAGCGCGAACCGGCGGCGGGAGTTTCGATCAATCGTATTGCGCGCGAGCTGAAGATCGCGCCGATGGCGATCTACAACTATTTCGTCAATCGCGACGAACTGTTGCAGGCGGTCACTGAGCAAATGATGAAGGGATTGGTGATCGAGACTGACACCAGCTCGTCGTGGCAAACGAAAGTCTCGACGTGGGCCGATGCAATGCATGCGCATTTTCGACGTTATCCGCATCTGATTTATCTGCTGACCTGGGAAGGGCACGCATCGACTGCATGGTTGCGTCAGGCGGGAATCATTATCGAGGCACTTTCTGCGGCGGGGTTGCAGGGGCGAGAGCTCGCGCGCTCCACGTTGTGGGTGTGGAGTTCGATCATGGGTGCGATTCATTCGGAACTGGTCGAGCGCGATTCGCCGCGCCGCTTGGGTGGCGATGATCTCGACAGGATGGAAGAGCCGTTGCGCGGACACATGTGCGAGATGCTGGAGTACGTTAAAGACGACGCGCATTTCGATGACATGTTTCGTTACAACCTCGAACGGGTAATCGCAGCGCTGACGGATCTGGTCGGGCGGCGTTGACATCGAATTTAGTTATGCGGGCTTACCGTTTAGGGCGCAACGCAAGTTAATTCATCCAAGCGCAAAAAGAGTGAGGAAGGGCGATGGACTTCGAGCTGCCGTTGAATATGACAAAAATATTCATGATATGGGGCGTCGGCAGCGGTATTGCGCTGGTTTTCGCTTTGCTGTCGGAAATATTCTTGCGCTGGCAGGAAGGCAAAAAACTGCTGCCAAAAGATGCACCAGCGAATTCAGTACTGTTTTTGTTTGGGCCGCCAGCGTTGGAGGCGGCATTTGCAAATGCGTTATTGGTAGCGGGATTATTCGTTGTCTATCAATTGACGCCGTTGCGCATACCGCTGACACCGTGGACTTTCGTCTTATATTTTTTGGTGGGCGAGTTCAGCTTTTATTGGGCGCATCGCTTGGGGCACGAGATACGCATTTTGTGGTGCGATCATTCTATTCATCACAGCTCCTCCGAATACGATGTCAGCACCAACCTGCGACACACGCCATTCATGACGATGTATCGATTGGTTGCGTATGCGCCCGTCGTAGCGCTTGGTTTTCATCCGGCATTGATCGTTCTGTTCGCTATCAATGCATCGGCTTTTCAAACGTTCTGCCATACGCAACGGTTGGGGCGATTTGCGCCGTGGTTCGAAAATACCTTCGTCACCCCGTCGAATCACAT
>CBFHCK010000049.1:0-10958 GCA_965653955.1 uncultured Spongiibacteraceae bacterium | reverse complement strand
ATACTGCCGCTGCCCGGCAAATTTATCGTGGGCGAGAGCAAACGCAGCCATGCGTCAGCCAATGTTTCTGATGCCATCTTTCACCTCCTTGGTTTCCATGCAAAAAGAAATTATTTCTCCACATCCTGCGGCGCGGACTCGAACAGATTTTTCAAATCGTCGGCCGCCTGCTTCGACGTGGCGATCAACTTTTCTTCGTCCTGATAAACCGCATGTTGCTCAAGCAACGATTTCTGATCGAACTCGCGGAACACCGTGACGGTGCGTTCGACTTCGCCATCGTTTAATCCCAGCTCGCGCAGTACACCGGCGCCGAGTTCGATACTCGATAGCAACGTGTCGCGCATCAACATTTTCACACCGATGTCCATCAGCTTGTACGCATGAAAACGATTGCGCGCTCGCGCATAAATCGGCACGTGGGGAAAATGTTTGCGCACCATCGTCGCCGTTTTGATCGATGCTTCGACATCGTCGACAGCGAGCACGAATAATTTCGCCTGATCGACTTTCGCCGCGTAGAGCAAATCGAGATGCGATGGATCGCCGTAATAAATTTCATTGCCGAACTTGCGCACGAAATCAACCTGCTGCGTACTGCTATCCACCGCGGTGAAGGGAATCTTACGCATGTTCAACATCCGCGATACGACCTGCCCTACGCGGCCAAAACCCGCAATGATTACCGGACGTGCATCAGGATCTATATCGTCGAACGGCGGCGGCGCTTCTTTAGAATCGAGTCGTGGCGCCAACCATTTTGCTTCGAACCACATCAACAACGGCCACAGCAACATCGACAGGCTGACGACGAGAATCAGCATATTCGACGTGGTTTGATCAAAAATTTGATATTCGCGCGCAACACCGAACAGCACGAATGCGAACTCACCGCCTTGTGCGAGCGCGAGTGATAACTTCGCCGCCACGCCGATCGGCGACCCCGTAGCGATTCGCGCTACTAGCAATATCGCTATTTTTATCGCGATGAAGCCAACCGCCAGACCGATGATATTCAACGGCTGCTGTAACAATAAACTCACATCGACCGACATCCCGACCGCCATGAAAAACAGACCGAGCAGCAATCCTTTAAACGGTCCGATTACCGCTTCTAGTTCGTGGCGATATTCCGAATCGGCTAGCAGAACGCCGGCAAGAAAAGCGCCGAGCGATACCGACAGTCCTGCACTGACCATTAATTCCGACATACCGATAATCAACAGCAATGCGGTAACAGTGAAGATTTCGCGTCCGCCGAAATTGATGACGAGCCGCAGCAAAGGACGCACCAGCGTTCGGCTCGCCACGATTGCAGCGCCGATGACTAGCATTGCGATCAACGCCAATTGCCAACCCGGCTTCTGCGTTTGCTCTATCTGAACAATGCCGAGCAATGGCAATAACGCCAGCAGCGGTACGACTGCCAGATCCTGGAATAACAACACCGCGAACGCCTCGCGTCCGTGACGCATCGCCAGCTGCTGTTTTTCGGCGAGGGTTTGCAATACGAATGCGGTCGATGACATCGCGAGGCCGAGCCCCGCTACCACCGCTGCCTGCCAGCTCAAACCAAACCAATAAGCAAATAGTGCCAGTGCGCTACCCGTCGCGATGAGTTGGGTGGCACCCAGGCCGAACACCATGCGACGCAATACCCATAGCCGTTGCGGTTGTAATTCCAGGCCGATTAAAAACAATAAAAAAATAATGCCCAGCTCGGAAACATGCAGCACATTATCGACATCGCTCACTGCACCGAGGCCTGCCGGGCCGATAACGATACCGGCGATCAGATAGCCGAGCACCGAGCCGAGCCCGAGTCGACTGCACAGCGGTACCAGTACAACTGCAGCACATAAAAAGATAATGGCCTGACTCAGCATTGATATTCTTCCGTTTTAAAACGTCGAAGCATAAGCGGCGCAGTTATTAACGCATAGTATTTTTACCAACGGCGTTTACCTGCTGGCATGAAATTTTTAGCAGGCGCAGACTGATCCTGCTTGCACAGGCGGACGCTTACGGAGGATACGTCATGAAGCGTTTTTATTTTCTCAGCGACAATCTTGATGAGCTCGAAGCAGTCGAAGATGCTCTCGAAGCACGCGGTTTAAATCAATTGCAGATTCACGTACTGAGCCAAAGCGATGCGGATGTAGAGCGACGTCGACTACATCGTGTTTTCGATTTTTTACGCAATGACGTCGTGCATTCGGGAATATTCGGCGCATTCCTGGGTGCGATTGTATTCACCCTGATTATCGCGGCCGTCCATTTCAGCGGGCTCGCGCATACACCCGCCGGCTGGGTGCCTTACCTTTTCCTGGCGTTGGTGCTATTTGGATTCTGCGCGTGGGAAGGCGGTCTGAGGGGTATTCAGGAACCGAATCATCGCTTAGCGCGTTTTCAAACGGCATTGCGCGATGGCAAGCATTTATTGTTCGTCGATGTCGATCACAACGAAGAGAAAATATTGCAGCAAGTCATTACCTTCCATCCACAAGTGCAAATGGCTGGCAGCGAAAAATCGGGGCCGCATTGGATGGTGACATGGCGGCAGAAAACCATCGATTTCGTACGCGCTTTACCCTAATTCGGGTTACGAAAATTAGGGCAGTTTTTTTGTAGGTCGCGTTAATTCTTGTTAGCGGACTTGCCTAAATAGGCGTCGAGTACCGTGCGCACAATTTTGGGCGCATTGGTACCCGGCCCTTCCTGGCAGGCGAACGATAATCGCGACATGACGCCGCCATCTGCGAGTAAGGTCAGCGCATCGCCGAGCAGGTCGGGAGTACTTGCGCCTGCATCCTTCGCCATTTTGCGAAAACGGCGGCGCATTTCAGCTTTGGCTTTATGAATGACTTCGAGCCCAGGATGATCGGCTTCGCGTAATTCCGCCGCCGCATTGACGAACGGACATCCAAAACTGTCTTTTTTGCGGGATTTAACGAGATAGCCATCGAACAGTGCTTCTATCTGCCGACGTGGCTCGCCGGCATAGGGCGCGATGGTTTCTTCCCACCATTCCCAATGCTCCTGCTCGTGCGCACGCAAATATTCGGCAACCAACTCATCCTTCGAGCTGAAGCTGCGATAAAAACTCATCTTGTTAGTGCCGGCTTCACTGGCGATCGCATCGACGCCGACACAGCGAATACCTTGCCTGTAAAACAATTCACATGCCGTATCGAAAATACGATCGCGTACGCGTGTCTTGCCACTCTCGGGCTTTGCCGAACCCGGCCCGGTATGTTCGTGTTTGCTCATAGAAAATTCTCTTGACCAGCCTGTTACTGGTCAGTAACATAAATTTTGTTACTGACCGGTAACTAACTTAATCGTACACCGACCGATCAGCAAACAACACCCCTATGACAACTTGGTGACACTTTTTATCGATAGGCACTGTGTTTATAGGCATCGTGTTTATCGAAGGGCCGCTGCGAAACGGCTCAGTCACAAAGTGATAGCAGTGTTCGTCTTATTGTCATCGCAGATTTTATTGGCGCCGCCGCACCCTGTCGGCGGCGCGCGTAGTTTACCTGAGGGAGCACCGGCATGAACCAATTATCGACCACCAATACCCCCGCAAACGCAAACGCGACCAAATCTCATCCCTTCGGCTCCGCGCATTTACTCGCCCTGATGATTGGAGCGGCGTGTCTGGCATTTGGCTTATCCGGCTGCGGGAAAACCAACCCTGCCGCGGCGGCGCCACCGCCGACTCCGGTACATGTCGCTACCGCTGCCGAAGGCGAAGTGGTCGATTGGGACACGTTTACCGGCCGCTTCGAAGCACCCGAAACGGTGAAGTTGCGTCCGCGCGTCAGCGGCTATATCGATGAGGTTCGCTTTGTCGAAGGTAAGGACGTAAAAAAAGGTGACGTGCTATTTGTCATCGACCCACGGCCTTATCGCGTGCAGTTCGAGCGCGCGCAGGCGGAATATATTCGCACGCAGGCGCGCAGTAAATTGGCTGAAACCGAATTGGCACGGTCGCGGAAATTATTGGCGGCGCATGCCGTATCGCAAGAAGAATTCGACCAGCGCGCGAGCGAGCACAGCCAGACACGCGCCGATGAGCTCGCCGGACGCGCCGCGATGGAAGCCGCCAAGCTCAATCTCGAATACACACAGGTCACGTCGCCGATCGACGGTCGCATTTCGCGGGCGGAAATCACCACCGGCAACTACGTCAACGCAGGTGAAACGATTTTGACCTCGGTCGTATCGCTCAACCCCATCTATGTGTACTTCGAAGGTGATGAACAAACTTATTTGAAGTATGCAGCGTTGGCAAAACGCGGTGAACGGCCAAGCTCGCGCGATGCCGCCAATCCGGTTTTTATCGGACTCGCGAATGAAAACGATTTTCCGCATGCCGGCAAGATGAGCTTCGTCGACAACGTATTGAATCCTGAAACCGGAACGATTCGCGCACGCGCAACGATCGACAATCCCGATCACCTGTTTACCCCTGGCATGTTGGCCCGCGTTCGATTACAGGGCAGCGGCAAATATCAGGCGACGTTGATCGACGATCAGGCCGTAGCGACGGATCAAGATCGCAAATACGTGATGGTGGTGAATGCGCAGAATGTCGTTGAGTATCGCCCGGTAACGTTGAGCGGCACCTACAACAATCAACGCATCGTGCGCGATGGTTTGAAACCTGGCGAGCGTTTTGTCGTCAGCGGTTTGCAACGCGTGCGGCCCGGCATGACCGTCGCACCGCAGGACGCAACCGCCACTGCTACCGCTAACGGCAACACTCAGCCGCGCACCAACATTCGCAAAGTGGCAGCCGCCGATACCGCTATCGACGCACACACGTCGACCACGCAAAAAACAAATTATTGATGGACCGCACATCATGAAATTGACGCATTTTTTTATCGAACGGCCGATTTTTGCCGGGGTTATTTCATTTTTAATTTTACTCGCGGGCAGTATCGCCGCGTTCACGCTACCGATTGCCGAATATCCTGAAGTCAGCCCGCCGACGATTGTCGTCAGCACGCAGTATCCCGGCGCTAATCCGCAAGTCGTTTCGGATACGGTATCGGCTCCACTGGAACAGGAAATCACCGGCGTCGAGGACATGATTTACATGAACTCGCAGGCGCAGCAGGACGGCACGCTGCAGCTGACGGTGGTATTCAAGCTCGGTGCCGATATTGATCGTGCGCAGGTTCAGGTGCAAAACCGCGTGGCGCAGGCTCTACCGCGCTTACCGGAAGAGGTGCGCGCGCTCGGTGTCACGACACGTAAAAGCTCGCCCGATTTGACGATGGTCGTGCATTTGTTTTCGCCGGACGATCGCTACAACAGTTTGTATCTACGTAACTATGCGTTGATTCAAGTGCGCGATGCGCTGGCACGTTTACCCGGCGCTGGCGATGTACGCATTTTCGGTTCGGGCGATTATGCGATGCGCGTCTGGCTCGATCCGCAAAAAATGTCCGCGCGCAATTTGACGGCAGGCGACGTGATCGGCGCAGTGCGCGAGCAAAACGTGCAAGTTGCTGCCGGCTCGGTCGGTGCAGCACCGATGAACAATGCGGTGGAATTTCAATTTGCAGTCAATACGCAGGGCCGTCTGCGCGATGAAGAACAATTCGGCAACATCATCGTTAAGGCCAGCGACAGCGGCGAAGTCACTTATCTGCGCGATGTGGCACGCATCGAAATGGGCGCCGGCGAATACGCAATGCGCAGTATGCTCGACAACAAACAAGCCGTTGCCATTCCAATTTTTCTCCAGCCTGGCGCGAATGCACTGACGCTGGCGGACAATGTCCGCTCGACGATGGCCGATTTAAAAACACGCTTCCCGGCCGGCGTCGAATATTCAATTGTGTACGACCCGACGGTATTCGTGCGCGACTCGATTGAGTCGGTGATTCACACATTGCTCGAAGCGACGCTGCTCGTAGTGCTCGTCGTAATTGTGTTCCTGCAAAAATGGCGCGCGGCATTAATTCCAATTATCGCCGTGCCGGTATCGATTATCGGCACACTGGCAGCGCTGCAATTATTTGGCTTTTCGATCAACACACTCACATTGCTCGGTCTGGTACTCGCGGTGGGTATTGTCGTCGATGATGCGATCGTGGTTGTTGAGAATGTCGAGCGCGGCATTAGCGATGGCTTGACGCCGATGGCTGCGGCGCGACGCTCGATGGATGAAGTATCGGGACCGATCATCGCAATCTCGCTGGTGTTGTGCGCAGTGTTTGTGCCGCCCGCTTTAGTGCCGGGTTTCAACGGTGCGTTCTATCGGCAATTCGCATTGACGATCGCGTTCGCGTCGATTTTGTCGGCAGTGTGTTCACTGACGTTATCGCCGGCGATGTGCGCACTGTTATTAAAATCGCACGATAGCGAACCCGACGCTGTGCAACGCTGGATCGATCGATCACTGGGCTGGTTCTTCCGGCCGTTCAATCGCACGTTCGGCAATTTATCCGATCGCTATCAGCGCAGCGTACAAAAAATTGTGCGGTCGAGTGTGATCGGTTTGCTTGTGTATGGCGGCCTGGTGTTGCTCGCAGGTGTTGGGTTTTCCAATGCACCCGGAGGGTTCGTACCTTCGCAAGATAAAGGTTATCTGGTTACCGTCGTGCAATTGCCGCCGGCAGCATCGATCGAGCGGACGCAAGAAGTTGTTCGCCGCATTGGCGATATCGCGTTACAGGAGCCCGGCGTTTTGCATGCCGTGCAATTTCCTGGATTGGCGATTAATGGCTTTACGCGCAGCTCGAATAACGCGGTGATTTTTCTCACGCTGAAGCCGTTTGAAGAGCGCGGACGCAAGTTGACTGGCGATGCTATCAGCGCATCGCTGAATAAAAAAATTGGCGCGGCGATCGACGATGCTTCCGTCTTCGTACTTGCCGCACCACCCATTCGCGGATTTGGTCCCGCCGGCGGTTTTAAATTGCAGCTCGAAGATCGCAATGCCATCGGCTCCGACGAGTTATACAGTGTTGCCCAAGCAATTCTCGCGAAAACGCGTCAGACTCCGGAACTGTTCGGTACCTACACGAATTTTGAAGTCAACGCACCGCAGTTTTATGCCGATGTCGATCGCGTTAAAGCGAAACGCATGGGCGTCGAGCTCGGCGACGTGTTTCTCACCTTGCAGTCGTACCTCGGTTCCTACTACATCAACGACTTCAATAAATTCGGCCGCACCTTTCGCGTAATGGCGCAAGCCGACGAAAAATTTCGCGAAAGCCCAGAGAATGCGCTGTTGCTGAAGACGCGTAACGACCGCGGCGAAATGGTGCCGCTCGGCACGCTGATGACACTGAAGGACAGTCACGGTCCGCTGACGGTGCAGCGTTACAACGGTTTTGCATCGGCCGATATCAACGGCAAACCCGGGCCTGGTTTCAGCTCCGGTCAAGCCATTGCAGCGCTTGAAAAAGTCGTGCGCGAAACCGCACCTGCCGGCATGACGTTCAACTGGACCGAAATCACTTATCAGCAAGTCGCCGCGAGCGGTGCGCTCGGTGTCGTATTTCCGCTCTGCGTATTGCTTGTATTTCTGGTGCTGGCGGCTCAGTACGAAAGCTTGTCGCTGCCATTAGCGGTCATTCTGATTGTACCGATGTGTTTGCTCAGCGCCGTCGCGGGAATTTTATTGATGAAATCCGAAATCAATATTTTCACGCAAATCGGTTTGTTCGTGCTCGTCGCACTTGCCGCCAAGAATGCGATTCTAATTGTCGAATTTGCGCGCGAATTGCACGAGCGTGGCAGCTCGATTGTGGAATCGGCACTTGAGGCATGTCGCTTGCGTTTGCGTCCGATTCTGATGACGTCATTCGCATTTATTTTCGGCGTGCTGCCGCTGGTTATCGCGAGCGGAGCCGGCGCGGAAATTCGTCAGGCCATGGGCATCGCAGTTTTCTTCGGCATGATTGGCGTGACGTTCTTCGGAATTTTCCTGACGCCGCTGTTCTATGTCGTCATCCAACAATTTGTCGCAAAACAACGCGAACGCGCGGCGTTGCGTGCATCGCGACCTGGAGTGGCTCATGAATAAACTCGCATCGACACACAATTACATTAGAACGCATGGCGTCAAAATATCCGCGCTGGCGCTGGCGATAACGCTGGCCGGCTGTGCGATTGGGCCGGATTATCAGCAGCCGCAATCCAATACGCCGAACGCATTCGGCACCGAGGATTCCGCTTACGCCAGCGAATCGCCGCTCGCGCAATTCTGGACGGTATTCAATGACGACACGTTAAACACGCTGATTCAGTACGCGTTGCAGCGCAATCACGATGTGCGCATCGCGCTCGCCAACTTTAATGAGGCGCGCGCCTTGCGTCGCGAAACGCAATTCGATCAAGTGCCGACATTCAATGCGAGCGCGGCACGACAGCGCACGCGTATCAGCGCGGATGAATCGGTCACTGGTGAAGCACGCACGGAAACGCTGAATACCGGCGGCATCGATGCGACGTGGGAGTTGGATTTGTGGGGCCGAGTGCGCCGCGAAATCGAATCGAGCCGTGCGTCGGAGCAGGCTGTCGCCGCCGATCTGCGCGCTGCGCAAATCAGTGTGGCTGCCGAAGTTGCGCGTAATTATTTCGAACTGCGCGGCGCGCAGGATCAGCTTGCTGTCGCGCAACGCAATGCCGACAACCAAACCGAAACATTAAAAATTGCCGATGCGCGGCTCGATGCCGGGCGTGGTACTGAGTTCGATACATCGCGTGCAACCGCGCAATTGAATAGCACGCTCGCTACATTGCCGGCGTTGCGTGCGAATATCGAAACCAGCGTTCATCGATTATCCGTATTAGTCGGCGAACAACCGATGGCATTGCACGCGCTATTGTCGCCCGCGAAAGAACTGCCGCCTTTGCCTCGCCTTGTCCAGATAGGCAAGCCTGAGGATCTGTTGCGGCGACGTCCTGACATCGGTGCCGCCGAGCGACGACTCGCAGCAGCGACTGCGAATATCGGTGTGGCAAAAGGCGATTGGTTTCCGCGCGTGAATTTCATCGGCGAAATTGGTTTTTCCGCAAACCGTGCGGATCGTATTGGCGATGCCGCCACCGCGACGTACGGTTTTGGTCCAAGCATTCAATGGGCAGCGCTCGATTTCGGCCGTGTGCATGCGCGTGTCGATCAAGCGCAGGCGCGCGCGCAAGGCGCAATGGCACTGTACGAGCAAACGGTGTTGCGCGCATTGGAAGAAACCGAGAACGCATTGGTGTCGTATCGCGAAACGCGCAAGCAGCTCGATTATTTGCAAGCCAGTGTTTCGGCTAGCGCACGTGCGAGCGAGCTGGCGCATTTGCGCTTCGAAAATGGCAGTTCGGATTTTCTCGATGTGCTTGAAGTGGAGCGCACCCAACTGGAGGCCGATGCAAACTATGCGCGTGCGCGCACCAGTGC
The DNA here is from genome assembly GCA_965653955.1 of uncultured Spongiibacteraceae bacterium. GTDB lineage: Bacteria > Pseudomonadota > Gammaproteobacteria > Pseudomonadales > CAMLJR01 > CAMLJR01. The sequence continues at coordinate 1,534 of CBFHCK010000049.1, read as the reverse complement.
TGCGACAACGTTGATTGCGTTGTACAAAGCACTCGGCGGCGGTTGGGAAATCGAGCAGCGGGAGCTGTCTCAGAAATAAAAGACTACCGCAGAAATAAAAAAGGCTCCCTTGCGGGAGCCTACAAAACTGGTGGGTCGTGCGGGATTCGAACCTGCGACCAATTGGTTAAAAGCCAACTGCTCTACCGACTGAGCTAACGACCCGAAGGAGGCGCATATAGTACTGATTTAAATGAAAAAGACAAGCCTTTTTTCCGCAGATTTTAAGGCTGATTTCGATGCATAAAACGATGCAAAAGGGCTGTTCAAAAGAGCGTCAATTTGTCAAAACGCCGAGGCGATTTAGGCCGAAATATAGCGAGTCGAATCGGTCACTCCGGCCAGCCGAAACCCTTCCTTACGCAAATAGCAGCTATCGCATTCGCCACAGGCGCGCCCCTCCGCATCGGCCTGATAACACGACACGGTCAGACTGTAATCGACACCCAGTTGCACGCCTTTACGAATGATGTCTGCTTTGCTCAACGTAATAAGCGGCGCGCGTATCGATAACGGCTGCCCCTCGACACCCGCTTTTGTCGCAACGTTAGCGAGCGTTTGGAAGGCATTGATGAATGCGGGCCGACAATCGGGATAACCCGAATAATCGACCGCGTTTACGCCGATAAAAATATCGTGCGCGCCGAGTACTTCCGCCCAGCCTAAGGCAATCGACAAAAATACCGTGTTGCGTGCCGGCACGTATGTCACCGGAATACCTTCGCTGCGCTCCACCGGCACGGCAATCGATTGATCGGTCAGCGCCGAACCGCCAATGCTGCGCAAATCGAGCGATACCATTTTGTGCTCGATCGCACCGAGTGTTTGCGATATACGCTGCGCCGCCACTAATTCCGCACGATGGCGCTGACCGTAATCGAACGCCAGCGTGTGGCACGCATAACCTTCCGCGATAGCCATCGCGAGCAGCGTGGCGGAATCGAGACCACCGGAAACGAGCACTACGGCTTTCGGTTTATTCATCATGCGTTCGCTGAAACGGTTCAAGAAATATCGGCGCGGCCGAATCATTCGCCAATCAATGGCCGGCAGCATCGTTCCACAATAATTTATGCAGTTGCAGCTGAAACCGTACCGGTAAATTATCGCGCAGAATCCATTCCGCCAATTGCGTGGCATCCTGCTGGCCGAAGCTGGGCGAAAAAAGAATTTCGTCGACACGAGACGACAATTGCCATTGGTCGAGCTGCATGCGCGCCCACAGATAATCCTGCTCATCACAAATGACAAACTTGACCTGATCATGGGGCAACAGTAGCGCAATATTTTCGTAGCGATTGCGAGCGAGTTCGCCAGAACCAGGCGTTTTCAAATCCATAACTTTGCTCACGCGCGCATCGATACCCGTTACATCTATTGCACCACTCGTTTCGAGCGACACCTCATAACCCGCATCGCAGAGCGCGGTTAGCAGAGGCCAGCAATTCGGTTGCGCCAGCGGTTCACCGCCGGTGACGGTGACGTAACGCGGATG
>CBFHCK010000048.1:0-10964 GCA_965653955.1 uncultured Spongiibacteraceae bacterium | reverse complement strand
GTAATCCGGCAACCAGCCCGAGCGCGCTGCGATTGCATTCGCCGGCGCGTTAAAACCACGCAATGAACCGACGCGGCCTTCCAGCTGGATTTTAGCCCAATGCACTGATGCGATTGAAACCGCCACGATCAACATCATTTTCGCCATCGCCAGCCATGCAACCGCCGATGGATGAACAGGGACATTCGGACGAGGTTTGGGCGGACCTTCGAGCTTTAGTGATAGCGGTATGTAGATCAACATGCTGATCGCGAAAATCCACCAGCCGAAGCTGCCATGATGGTAAATCAGGTCATGCTTCATATCGGTATAAAACGCCAGCAATACCAAGGCGAGCACGCGAATCCAATTGTCGAGAATACCGATCAGTGCGGCCACCGCTACGAGTAATGCGCGACGACCCACCGACTGGCGACCCATCTCGCCTTGCAGCAATCCCATGAATATCGATGCGAGCAATAAGTTAAATCCGCTGCAACTGCCCGCCACTTCAATGATGCCCGCCGGCAATACGATGCGATAAGCGTCGATCATTGCCGGGATATGGAGCGCGTCGAGCACGTGCTGGCAAAACCAAACGGTCATTGTCCGCAACGGATCGCCGATATCGAGAAACGGTATCGCCAAATAGAGTACGGCCAGCGGCGCGCGCACTGCTTTTGCGGCTCGCCAACCCATTGTGGCAGCGACGATCAACCAAAGAACGATCGGTATTGCCAGCTGCTGAATGATCTGAAAATAAATCAGCCCGGCGGCAGCGCTGAATAACAACGCCGCCAGCAGCAGTGGCCATGCGGAATAACTCGGTGCTAGAACCGTGTTGAGCAGACGATGACGCCTATCAAATAGCCACCATGCACTCAAAAAGACCGTGGCATAGCCGATGGCATAGGGCTCATCGAGACGAATCCAACGTAAATGCAGGGCGTAAAGTGCAGGCCAAAAAAATAAAGCCAACACGACAATTACCAGCAGTGCTGCCGATAACAGAAAAGCCTTTTTCATGAATCTTTATCCCGAGAGCAGCTATGCTAGTGAGCCTGTTATTTTTGCCACCACAGTGTAGATGAAGCTTTGTCATGACGACATTACCAACACCGAGCTCCGCCCCCATCAAACACGCCATGACGGTTGATGTTGAAGATTACTTTCACGTGGCCGCGTTATCGAAAGTTATCCAGCCATCGGCGTGGGAGCAATGGCCATCGACCGTCGAACGCAATACCCGCCGCTTGATCGATTTGTTCGACGAGCACGGCATCAAGGCCACATTTTTTGTATTGGGCTGGGTTGCGGAGCGTTATCCATCGTTGATTCGCGAAATTGCCGATAAGGGGCATGAAATCGCCTCGCATGGCTACAGCCATCAACTCGTTTATCGCCAGACACCGGAGCAATTTCGCGCCGAAACGCAAAAATCGAAACAACTTCTCGAGGATATTGCGCAACGACCGGTGCTGGGATACCGAGCCGCGAGCTATTCCATCACGCGTCAGTCTTTATGGGCGCTCGATATTTTGGGTGAACTCGGCTTCACCTGGGATTCCAGTATTTTTCCGGTTTATCACGACCGCTATGGCATTCCCGATTCGCCGACCACACCCTACCGCGTACTGACGAATAGCGGCCATCAACTGTTGGAGTTTCCGCTCACGACCGCGAAATTGTTTGGCTACACGATGCCCGCAGCGGGCGGCGGTTATTTTCGGTTGTATCCCTATGCGCTCAGCCGCATGCTGTTTCGCCGCGCCACTCGCGCCAATACGTCGCCCGCTATTTTTTATTTGCACCCATGGGAAATCGATCCGGACCAACCGCGCGTACAGGGAGCGAGCCTCCTCTCCCGCTTCCGCCATTACAACAATCTCGACAAGTGCTTGCCGCGTCTGCAGCGATTGCTACAGGAATTCCCGTTCGGCACGGTTGCTGACAGCCTGGCTGCCGCACACGTCCAAGATCTCCCGCCAGTGCAGCTGCAGAGCACATAAGGTTTCTTTGCATGGATATCAAAACCATCGTCGCCGATGTCGCTGCCGCGTGTGCGCAGCGCTGGCCTGATTCGGTCGACGCTAGTCAACAGGAAGTCGCTGTCACTCTTGTCGCTCGGCTCAGTGAACTGAAAGGCGAGCTGAAGCAAAAGAAAACAGAAAAGCAGGAATGCGCACGCGACTTCGGAGCTATCAAGGCCGCTGGCGGTGATCTGTCGGCACAGAAGGCGTTAATGCAGCAGATTTCGAGCGCCATCGAACACATCGAGCAACAGCGGAAAGCCATCGAAGGCGAGCTTGTCGAACTGTTTGCACCCGACGATGGCGATGAAGCATCCGAACTCTCACAGCCCGTTCGTTCCACTCATTCCGCCTCATCCGAGATTGCTGTTGAAATCATCGAGGTTTCGGATAGCGATGCCGCTCTTTGGGACGCTTATGTGGAGGCGCACGCGGAGGCTTCGCAGTATCACCTTTACCGCTGGCGCGCGGTGATTGCCCGCAGCTTCAAGCATCCTTCGATTTATCTGGCAGCACGTGATCACGACGGCAGACTGCGCGGCATCTTGCCGCTGGTCAGACTGCGTAGCCGGTTGTTTGGAGATTTCGCGGTTTCGATGCCGTTCTTCAATTACGGCGGGCCACTCGCCGATAATCGAACCATTGCTCAAAAACTGCTTCAGTCCGCAGCGACGTATGCGCGGCAACTCGGATTAAGCCATCTGGAAATTCGTGCCACCTCAACGCTGAACGATTGGCCTACTCGTACCGATAAGGTGTCGATGGTGCTGACTCTGCCGGAGAGCGAAGAGCAACTCGATGCGGATTTAGGCTCGAAGGTACGCGCGCAAATTAAACGTGCCCAACACGAAGAAACACGTGTCGCAATCGGCCATATCGATCTGCTCGACGATTTTTACCATGTGTTCGCCATCAACATGCGGGATTTGGGCACACCGGTTTATAGTAAAAATTTTTTCCGCAACATCCTGCAGGAGCGCGGAGATCAGGCCCACATCGTTATCGTTTATTGGCGCAACAGGCCGGTCAGCGCGGCATTCCTGCTGGGTTATCGCGACATGATGGAGATACCCTGGGCGTCCACCGTACGAGAGGCCAACAGTCTCAATATTAATATGCTGCTGTACCGTACAGTTCTCGGCTTTTGTATTCGCAAGCATTATCGAGTTTTCGATTTCGGACGTTCCAGCAAGGACTCGGGCACTTATCGCTTCAAGAAACAATGGGGCGCACGCCCAGTGCAGCATTACTGGCACTATTGGCTGGAAAGCGGCGGCGCGCTTCCTGAGCTAAAACCCGACAGTCCTAAGTTTCGGATTCTTATTGCATGCTGGCGTAAGCTGCCGATATGGATAACAAAAGTAATTGGACCGATGATTGTCAAAAGCTTGCCTTGATGGGTGAGGCAACGCATTATTAGTAAGGCATTTGTTGGCCGCCTGGCCATTCAACAATTAAAAATCGCATTCAGGCCCTGCCTTGTGCAAATTGCTCAAAGGAACGCAATGAGTGTTGTTCGTACCTCTCTGGTTGAGAGGTTTTTCGCTTCGCGGGCTTTGAACACTATTGCTCGAAAAGTGCTGCCCAATTGGGTGACGGTGCTCATGCTGCATCGCCTGCGCACGTCTGAAGGAAATACCAGCGGATTAGACCCTGCTTATCTGGATTCCGCACTTAATTATTTATGCGAACAGGGCTACGAATTCATTTCAATAGATGACGCAATCGCTCGAGCGTTCGCGGGCACACTTGAGCAAAAAAAATGGCTCGCGTTTTCTCTCGATGATGGTTTTAGCGAACAGGTAGCCGCTGCCGGCAACATTCTCAACAAATACAACTGTCCCAGTACGTGCTTTTTGATTACGGGATTTGTTGATGGGCAGCTATGGCCTTGGGATTATCAGTTGGAGTACATCGCGCAAAAATCGCCGGCGCAAACCATCGAGCTAGTTGTTAAAGGACAGACACATCGAATCGCGCTCGGTACACCAAGCACCAAAAATTTTCTTCATTTTTTTGTACGCTTGATCGAGCCGGAAAATGCTTACGCATTGGTGCAACGCATCGCGGACGCCGCACGCGTCGAATTGCCCGATGTCCCGCCACTTCATATGCGGGCCACTACATGGGACGAAGTAAGGGCAATGGAAAAATTGGGCATGCAGTTCGGTGCTCATTCGGTCACGCATCGCATTCTGGCCAGCCTTGACCAATCAACGCTGCACCATGAAATCACCGAATCAATCCGCAGAGTCACCGCCGAATGTGCGAACCCTGCATCGGTTTTTTGCTATCCCAGCGGCAAGGCGCATGAGTTCGATTCGCGTGCGATTGAAATCGTAAAACATACCGGGCTCAAAGGTGCTATGAGCGCGGAGCCCGGACATCTGGAGCCGTCGCATTTAATAGGCAGTCATAATTATCGCTTCGTGATTCCGCGCATTTCGTTTCCGAAAAGTTTCAACGATCTGATTCGCTATACATCGTGGGCACACTATGTGCGCGAGCAAATGACGCGAAACCCGCTGCAAAATTACTTCGATTAAAAGAATCGGTAATTCACACCAACCAGCGCAATATTATCGGTATAGCTATCGCTAGATTCATCCGCATCGCGCTTATCCTGGCCGACTGAAAAACGGATTTCCAATGGCCGCGATACGCGATAGGTAGCATTCAAGCGGACGCGCGTCGTGTCGTATTTCTCTGTGGGTTCATCGACAAATTTTGTACGTTCATAGCGAGCATCGATGCCGGCTGACCACGAACTATTTATCGTGTAGAGATAGCCGAGCTGGACAGAGCCGACATTCTGATCCTGTGGCGTTTCCTTGTAGTCTTCCTTGCGGTAACTAATATTCGCATTGATCTGATTGGACGCATTCAGCCGCTGCTTCCAGTAGGCCTCCGCGCGATCGATTTTGATGACATCGAACTGCTCGAAGTTGCTGTCGCCGGAATCGAAATCGTTGAGCGAAAACTCAAAACTCGACAATCCGACCGAGCTATCGGTCAATTGATGCAAATACGAGCCGCCCCATTCAATACCTTCGGGGCTGACATAATCGACCGCCAGTTGCGCAGTCGAACCGCTGAAATCTTTCCCCTCGTCACGATCGAAACGCGTCCTGCCAAGGCCCACCTGATAGCTGAGACGCGACAGCGCGGATTTGAACAACAGCATGACGCTCGGGGAATCGTAATCGTTGGTCGATTCGTCGAAAGTCACGTGATCGTAGTTGGCATTGAGGGACAACGATGAAATCTGGCTGAGCTCATGTTGCCACGCCACTGTCATCGATGAACGCTGAGAATCCGAATCGGTGCTGTCTTCAAAACTGACATCGCTAAAACGTGGGCTCAGGATAATTGAATCCACAGGAGACAAATGCAGGTAACCGTTGATTGCCGCCGTAGTAATCGAGCGCCGCTCGCGGTTACTGGCTACATCCAACTCACGTCGATCACGCTGCGATTGTGAAATTTGGTGCGAAAGTGAGGCGTCCAGCAAGCGCGGTGCGATCAGCCACTGCACCATTCCGCGACCATCGATGGCTGTGTTGTCTTCGTCGTAATCACGTAAATAATCGCTGCGTTCGGCGCGATAGCCGATATCAGCTCTAATCTGACCATCGGTCTTCTGGTAGCCGATATCTGTGTTTACAAAACGACGTAAGTCAGATTTTTCATCGGTATCCAGATGCGCGGCGTTGTCGTGTAGCTCCAGACCGCCGCCAGCGCTCAATGTAAGTTGATCGGCTGCAAATGCTGAAGAACCTAAACCCGTCATCAGCCCGCTTAGCCATACGATATTGCGGCTCAAGATTTTTTTATTTGTTTTCATGAGTGATTCATGCGCCTCTGATTAATCCATACGATGAGTTCTGCGTGAAAAATATCGCTAATTGTTGAATATCACGCCTGCCAGCTTCTGCGCACCAATAGCTTCAACACTGGCCGCCAACTGCGCTTCATTAACTTTGCCGGACGGCACGACTAACAGTACGAAATCACAAAGCTCAACAAGAATCCGAGCATCGGCGCTCGTACTTAGCGGAGGGCTGTCGATAATGACATATCGATCGCGATAGCGTTCGCGCAACTCGCCGACGAAACGACGCATGCGACTGGAAGTAAAATATTCCACGCCGGGTTGGCGGCGGCTGCCGACAGGGATCATGCGCATGCGCCGAATACCCGTGGAATAAATAACATCTTTCAATTCAAGCGTAATATTTTCTAGGTAATCGACTAAGCCGAAGTCCGGCTCGATAGGAAGAATGCGATGCATGGATGGATCGTAAACATTGCAGTCAACGACGATTGAAGTTTTACTCTCGTCGAGCGCAATGGCTGCGCCGATATTCATAGTGACAAAACTGGCTCCGCCTTCCGGACAGATCGATGTCACCATCAATACGAAATTATCTTTACCCGCCGCCAACTGATAAAGCCTGGTTCGTAATTCACGAAAGGCATTAAGGACTTGTGTTTGGCGCATGCCGGGATGAATGATTTTGAATTCTTCGAGCTCGGCATAATTCAACCAGCTCACTTCCGCCATGCGGCGAATTTTTTCACGGGAATCTTCGTCCTCCATTGGAGGCTTGGCACCCGCTATGGTGAGCACATTAGTGCCCGGCATAGCGAGAGGACGTAATGCCTGCTGCGGATTATCTTTATCTTCCCCTGCCATTACACCACTCCGCTAAGACGCAAGATTGCCGTCACTACATATAACCCTAAAACCACGGCAGCGAAGATCGCCAGATAACTCCATTCAGCTCGAGTGACACGCCGCTCAGTTGCCGTTCTCATATGCGGCACGACCACCATTACCGGCACCGTTTGCGGCAATGCTTCCTCAACGCGCGCAACGAAACGCATACGAGGATCAAGTTGAATATAAGCAACCAGTGCTGCCAACGGCACCAGCAATCCCAGCAGCGGCGCGGCTAAGAAAAAGTGAATGAAACGCATGCCTACAGGCGCGGTGGGATACGCCGCCGGCTCTTGAATTCGATAATTTAAGCCCTGCCCCTGAACATCCAGCGCTACCGACATTCGCGCTTTTTCTTTACGCGCGAGCAGATCTTCGTAGATCTCCTTGGTGACGGTGTAATCGCGCGTCAGCTCAGCTAGCTGTGCCTGATATTCGGCACTCTGTTTCGAGTTACCAACCTCATCACCGAGGAGACGACGCGCCGAAGCTAGTTTCAGCTCAAGGGTTTTAACGTTGACTTCCGCCTCGGACAAATCGCTCTTGAGCTTCTGATAAACCGGATTGGCTGAACTTCCTGAGTCAGCAGCCTTGGTCGGCTCCAGTTCGGCTTGGCCAATAGATCGACGCAAATCTTCAATTTGCTGCTTTAGCGCCACGATGTCGGGATAGGTTTCCTGATAGCTCAGTCGCAACGTATCGAGCTTCGATTGGGCCTGCGACATCGCTGTCCGATAGACATCCGCCCTGTAGCTTTGCGCTATATATTGGCTTTCATGCGAAATCTGCTGGCGCAACTCGTCACGCTTGGCGCGAGCTACCTGCAAATCCAACGACATGGTTTCTACGTTCGACCGCAGCTCGGTCATACGCTGTGAAATTGCCTGCTCGCTACTGCCAGGGTTAGCTGACTTGAATTCCTTCAAGCGATCCTCGGCGGCCTGAAGTTGCTCTTTGTACGTTTTGACCTGATTATCGATAAACGTGAATGCCTCGCCGCTTTCTTCTCTCTTCGTTCGGCTACTGTCCTGAATAAACACGTTCGTGATAGCCGAAGCCATCCGGTAAGCCGTGTCCTTATCGGGGGAACGATAGGCAATGCGAATATGACTTTTACCTGCCGATTCGATCCGCACCCCCGCCAAGGTAGATTTAATCAAGGGCTGAACTGTATAGCGATCATCGAGGTTATCGACCTGCTTGGTTTCCAGGAGTACCTGACCCATCAATTGATTCGAGGTAATCCGCTGCTCAACGACCTCGAGTTGGTCAACCTGGGTTGGTCTTGTCACTTCGGCTTGGCCGGCTAGCAGGGGTTTAATGATGTTCTGATCGTCAGCAAAGATCAGCGCCGAGGATTCGAATTGCTTAGGCCAAAGAAAACCAGCAATCACAACGGCAATCGTCACAAGAGCAAAGCACAACACTGCTTTTCCCTTATGGCGGTTCAACTCGCTGAGGATCGCGTACAACCATTCCTGCACTAACGATGTCTGCATAAAAACCTCGTAACCGTTTAGAAGCTACGCTCAGGAACGGTGACTACATCGGAAGGATAAAGAGGGTAGTTAGTACGCAAGTCCCCTTTGTTCAGAATGGCATCGAGATTAACCGGATAAATTTTCGTGCGCCCCTCGACAGTACGATAGAGCCGAGCGCTGCCCGCAGAAGCGAACTCGGTCAATCCGCCGGCCTGCAACACCAGATCGAGCACCGTCATGCCCTGGCGATACGTCACCGACACCGGTGTACGGATCGCACCGGTGACACGAACCCGGCGTAAGAAATCTGCGCTGGCGGGGTTGGCAACGATAACGGTAACTTCAGGATTACGTACGTAAGTGGCCAGCTTCTCGGTAATCGCTTTGGCAAGTTCCTGCGTGGTCAAACCCGCAGCGACGATATCACCCACTAGCGGCGAAGAGATTTTGCCGTCCGGACGCACAGGCACCTTGGCCGAAAGCTCTTCATTCCGCCATACCTGCACATGAAGCTCGTCGCCCACGCCAATGCGATATTGATTATCCATCGCAAATTCATTGACTGCCGGTGGCGGGCCCGATTCAAGACGCTCGCTGGCGCAACCGCCGAGCAGCAGATAAACAAATACAAGCACCGAATGGAAAATATATGGGCGTTTAGTGCTCTGCATGCCGTCTTCCTCGAATGGCGATGATGGGGAATTACAAAAGCGAAAAGGCGCCATCTAAGCGCCGGAATGGTAGCAACTCTAGCATCTTCTAATAGTGCCAACTAGAAGCCGTTCAACGAACGCCTTTCCCCAGCAGAATGACTTCGACCGTACGCACCAGAATGTACAGATCGAACATCAGGCTGTGGTTCTTTATGTAATAAAGATCGTAGGTAAGCTTTTGCTCGGCGTCGTGAACCGAGGCGCCGTAGGGGTAGCACAGCTGTGCCCAGCCGGTAATGCCGGGTTTGACGCGATGACGTTCACGATAGTATGGAATTTGTTGCGCAAGCTCTTCGACGAATTGCGGGCGCTCCGGGCGCGGCCCCACGAAACTCATCTCGCCCTTCAATACATTAAAAATCTGGGGCAGCTCGTCGATACGGGTGTTTCTAATAAAATTGCCGATCCGCGTTACCCGGCTATCGTTTTTTTGCGCCCACTGCGCCTTTCCATCTTTCTCTGCATCGACGCGCATGCTGCGGAATTTATGCACACGAATAATACGCCCACCAAAACCAACGCGCTCTTGACTATAGATAATCGGGGCTCGCAGGCCCTCCTCAAGCTTGATGGCAATTACCGTCAGCAACATGAAAGGCCATGTTATTAACAGCAGGAAAGCACTGGCAAAAATATCGAAGCCGCGCTCAAGCACATCGCGCATCGGCGAAAACGAAAAACCATCCGAAAACACCAACCAGCCCGGCGATAATTTCCGAATATCGAGCTGCCCCGATTCACGCTCGAGAAAGCTCAGGTCATCTACCACCTGAATGCCATGTAGCTTGCAATCGAGTAATTCATCGAGCGGAAAGCCGCCGTTATCCACGCGACGCCGTTCGTCAACGGCGACGACAATTTCCTGAATTTTATTGCGAGCGCAATAATCGAACAGACTCTCGGGACTATCGATAATTTTTTCGGCGTCAACCAGCATGGCGCCATTGACCACGGGCCAACACCCCATGAGATGAACATCTTGCCCTGCATCAATTTGGGTTAACGACTCCAACAGCTGTGACGCACGCACTCCTGCCCCGACGATTAGAACTTGCCAGCGCAGCGCTTCGACTCCGATAAAGCGCCTGAATATCAAGCGCAGCAGTCCGATGAAAACTAACGACAATACACTGGCTATCGCGAGCAGTCCTCGCCCGAAGTACAACTGCAGGGCAGGGAAAAAATAAAAAGCCATAGAGAGAACAGCGGTGCCGATGAGGCATATCGCCACCATCGTGCGCAACATCGAGCCGATCAACCCTTCGGACGAATGCGGGCGATACGCGCCCATAGCAATCATGCAGATTAAATTGACGATCGCGTATATCTGCGCTTGGACATCCACCCCTTCATAAACGGTAGCGTCCAACTCGGATGAGAAGAAACGAATGGCGTGCGCTGCATAAACTGCAGCAATCATTGCCAAGAATTCAAACAGTACAAAAAGCAGAATATACGCCGGTATGTGCTGTCGGAAGATCCTGATATGATTCACGAACGGTCCTTGCTGTAGTGCTTTCGCAATTTGCGGGGCGCGAATTATGGACCAGCCTTTCCGGACTGTCTAACGAGCCCCGCGCTCACTTACCGCTGTCACCACCTGAACGGCCTCGGCCAAGTGTAGACCACCGATATTATGCATACCGCCAATTTAGCCCAGCGCCTTTCCCATCATCGTCAAGAATTGGAGGAGATCGCACTCACCGATCTTTTCGATCGCAATCCCGATCGTGCAAAACAGATGACGGTGGATGCAGCGCATTTGACGCTGGATTTCTCAAAGCAGCGTTGTAACACCGAAACATTGCAACTGTTCGAACAACTTGGACAGGCAATCAATTTGCCCAACCGCATCGATGCAATGTTCAAAGGTGCCATTGTCAACCCAACTGAACAACGCGCGGCACTGCACGCTTCGCTGCGTTCGCTCGATGCAACGGCGCCGATGCGCGATGAAATTGCCTCGGTGCTGAATCGCATGCAAACACTGACCGAAGCGTTGCAGCAGAAAAAACTGGTCGGTTTCAGCGGTCAGGTATTT
>CBFHCK010000047.1:0-11079 GCA_965653955.1 uncultured Spongiibacteraceae bacterium | reverse complement strand
CGATATCCCACTGCAGGGCGAACCGACCTGCGAGTTGATCGGATTCGCCGTAGTCATGACCGCCACTGTTTTTTACGTAACCATCTCTGCGGCTTTTAAGAATCGTCAGCTTGGTCGAAATATCGTTCCATTTCGGCAGATTGAGCGAGGTCTGGCTGCGAATTTCCGCGCGGGTACCAATAGTAAAGTCTTGCTTGAAGCCGAATTCGCCGGTTGGTTTTGCGCTGATCAAGTTGACGGCGCCGCCGGTGGTGTTACGACCGTATAGAGTGCCTTGCGGACCGCGTAATACTTCCACGCGCTCAAGATCGGCAAGCTCAAAAATGGCAGCTTGCGGACGGGCGATATAAAAGCCATCGCTGTAAATACCGACCGAGCTGTCACTGGTGATTTGCGCCGCATCGGCTACGCCTTGCCCGCGCATGTACAGAATCAGCATGGTCGATGACGGGTACGGCGTGAACGTGATGGATGGCGAATTTTTCGCAACGCCTTCGAAATTATCGATACCCAGTTTTTCCAGCGTATCGCTTGAGAAAGCAGAAATCGCAATCGGTGTCACTTGTAGAGAGGCTTCGCGTTTTTCGGCGGTTACTGTGACTTCTTCGATGGCTGAAAAAGCGCTGCTCGTCGCTAACGCCAGCACGCCATAGCTAACAGCGAGCACTAATTTTTTTCTTGTCGAAGTGCAAGGCATTGTCGTTCTCCCACTTTGTTATGAATTAATAATGAAGGTGTACGGCAAACTAAAAGTTATAGGTGATTTTTATCTTTATTGTCGTATGTCTTTCGCTGATGAAAGCGTTGCATCGTTTGAATTACTAATATTCCAGGCACGTCGCCAATTTTATTTTTAATTACGCACGCGCGTCGCTCACCAGCATACTCAGCGCGAGGTTAGATAACCCATACATAATCGCTCACATCGGGGGGCAGAAATGCTCACCGCGAAGTGCGCGAATCGTAGTGTGCTCTAGCACATATGGCGTTTTATATACTTCTGATTAGGCTGATACAAGCATGGCATATAGGCGCAAACCTTATGCCGAATTACTTATTAGTAATGTTCACGTTTGCATCGCCGTTAGCGGTTTCGGCCGGCAACAATTTTTCAATATTGCTGATTTCATTGCGGTCGCGCGGCAGGTAGTCGGGATAGTTTTTCTGCATGAATGAAATCAAGCCCTCCCGCACCTTGCAGCGTAAGTCGAAATTCTTTCCCGAGTCTTGCGAAGTCACTAATGCCCGCAATTGCATGGTGCGTTCGGTTGTGTCGGTAACCTGTATCAGGCTGATGCGTTTATCCCACTCCGGCGCCTCGTTGCATAAGCGATTAAGCTCTTCGCGCAGCGGCGCCAGCGGCATGCCGTAGTCGACCCACCAGAACACAGTGCCGATAATTTCCGAGGTACTGCGCGTCCAATTCTGAAATGGTTTCTCGATGAAATATTGCAGCGGTACGATCAGGCGGCGCTGATCCCATAACGCGATGACGATGTAAGTGCCGGTGATGTCCTCGATGCGTCCCCACTCGCCCTCAACGACGACGACATCGTCGAGCCGTAATGGTTGGCTCAGCGCCAGCTGCAAACCCGCAATCATATTGCTCAAGACCGGACGCGCCGCGACACCAGCAATAATTCCCACTAACCCTGCGGAAGCCAGCAGGCTGGCGCCGACCGCGCGAATCGCCGGAAACGTCATCAGCATCAGCGCGCCGCCAACCAGCATGACGATTACCATGAGACTGCGCGCGATGACGCGGGCCTGTGTCTGGATACGGCGCGCGTGCAAATTATCTTCGATGGTTAATGGTCGCAACGAGACGATTGTGTCGGTGACGCCGCCGATGCAGCGAATGACCAGCCAGGAAATTGCAGCAATGAATACCAGCCCGGTCATGTGACGGACGCGGGGCATAAATTCCCAATCATTCGGTGTTGCTAGCCATACAAATTGCAAAAAAATCAGCGGCATTATCAACTGCATTGGGCCGATCGTGCTGCGCACGAGCGCGTCCATTATGGAAAACCGTTTAGTGATGCGCAGCAGGATGCGCCGGCCCACAGCTTGCACTACAAACCCGAGCACAAGCGCGACGATTGCCGCGATTGCCAATGCGATCAGCGGATAGTCGGTTTGTTTAAAGATATTTTCGATTTCCATACGGTTACCTGCGTGACTTAGCCAACAACGGCGTTGGTGAATGCAATTTGCATGCAGAAATATCGAAGATCGTGCAATGACGGAATTCAGTTATGGCACGGGACATTCGTACAAATTTCGAGTGCCACGCTGTAAATCTTTCAAGCCGTGAAGCTGCGGCGTTGCGTAGGTTTGATGAAGCTACCCCGCGAAAAAGGAGATAACCAATGAATAACGCGCAGCAGGGAGATCTTGAGCTGGGCATGATCGGCAATTGCACAGCAGCGGCATTGATCGATCGTTACGGCAGCATGGTGTGGAGTTGTTTTCCCGATTTCGACGGCGACCCCGTGTTCTGCAGTTTGTTATCGCCGAAGCAGGGCGGTGGGATGTGGTCATTCGAGCTGGAAAATTTTTCGCACGCGGAACAGTTTTATCTGCAAAACACGCCCGTGCTGGTCACTCGTCTGTTTGACAATAACGGCGGTGCTATCGAAATTACCGATTTCTCGCCACGCTATAAGGAACACGATCGCATTTGTCATCCGTGGTTGTTGGTGCGGCAAGTGGTTCCGCTAAGCGGAATTCCCCGCGTCACCATGCGCTTCGAACCTTTATTCGATTACGGTGCCGCATGTCCAAAATATAATTACGAAAGTAATCACGTGGGATTTTCTTCCGATAAATTGGCGTTGCGAATGACGAGCGATTTACCGGTGACGCAAATCGAACATTCGCTGCCGTTTGTTGTCGAGAAGCCATTGCATTTTGTGTTGGGTGAGGAGGAATCCTTCACCGCGAATATTCCCGATTTTGTGCGCGATACGTTAGCGCGCACGCGTAATTATTGGTGGGAGTGGGTGCGCTATTTATCGATTCCCTTCGAGTGGCAGGATGCGGTAATTCGCGCATCGATAACGCTGAAATTATGTCAATCCGAAGCAACCGGCGGCATTATCGCCGCAGTTACAACATCCATTCCAGAGTCGGCGAATAGCTCACGTAACTGGGATTATCGATTTTGCTGGCTTCGCGATGCGGCATTTGTCGTGCGTGCTTTTAATAGACTCGGCGCCACGCGCAGCATGGAAGAATATCTGCGTTACATTTTCAATATCGCTGTCGGCGATGATGATCTCGGCCCGGTGTTTGGCATTAAATACGAGCGCGAGCTGCACGAAAGTTTTGCCGAATCGCTGCTCGGTTATCGCGGCATGGGCCCGGTACGCGTCGGCAACGACGCGTGGCGGCAGCGGCAGAACGATGTGTACGGCAGTGTCGTGCTGGCGACCGCGCAATTGTTTTTCGATCGGCGTATCGAAGCGCGCGGTGTAGAGGTTTTTCAGTTGCTTGAAAAGCTCGGAAAGAGCGCAGCGAAATTGGCGCATACCGAAGATGCGGGGCTCTGGGAATTTCGCGGACGCGCCTTGGTGCATACGTATTCGGTGGTGATGTGTTGGGCTGCGTGCGATCGTCTCGCCAGAATTGCGACGCATTTAAGTCTGCCTGATCGCGAACATTATTGGCGACGCGAGGCCGATCGCATTCATGCGCTGATTTGGGAAAAAGGTTTCGATAAGGAGCGCGGTCATTTCGTCGCCGGTTTCGGCAGCGATCATCTCGACGCAAGTTTGTTGTTGCTGGCCGATGTGGGGTTCGTGCGCGGCACCGATCCGCGCTATGTCGCGACAGTCGATGCGATAGGACGCGATTTAAAACGCGGAAATTATATGTTCCGCTATATCGCCCCCGACGATTTCGGCGCTCCGGAAACGAGCTTTTCGATTTGCACGTTCTGGTATATCGAAGCGCTTGCGACAATAGGCCGGCGCGACGAAGCCCGGGAGCTATTTGAAAATATGTTGCAGCGCCGCACTGCGCTGGGTTTACTGTCAGAAGATGTCGATCCGTTAACCGGCGAGCTGTGGGGTAATTTTCCGCAGACGTATTCGCTCGTCGGATTGATTCATGCGGCGATGCGTCTCTCGGTCAGTTGGGAATACGCAATATAAAAATAATTTTCGCCAATCAGGCGACGCCCGAGGAATAAAGCAATGCGCTATCTGCTGGCTTTCGATCAAGGCACCACCAGTTCGCGCGCAATTCTGTTCGATAGCGATGGCAATATTCATCGCGCCGCGCAACAAGAATACCCGCAGATTTATCCGCAACCGGGCTGGGTCGAACACGACCCAATGGCTATCTGGCAATCGCAGCTCGCCGTTGCGCAACAGGTTTTACGTGAAGCAAATTTAAGTGCTCGCGATGTTGCGGCGATTGGAATTACCAACCAGCGTGAAACCACGATGTTGTGGGAAAGGGCGACAGGCAGGCCGTTAGCCAACGCCATCGTGTGGCAGGATCGCCGCACTGCCGATAAGTGCGAACAACTAAAGCAACTCGGCCACGAAGCGTTGTTTCGTCGACGCACGGGCTTGTTAATCGATCCGTATTTTTCCGCTACGAAAATCGCCTGGCTACTCGATCGAATTCCTCACTCGCGCGAACGTGCGGAACGCGGTGAAATTCTTTTTGGCACTATCGACAGCTGGCTGTTGTGGCAATTGACGGGTGGCGCCGTTCACGCGACGGATGTGACCAATGCATCGCGCACATTGTTGTTCAACATTCACAAAAATTGCTGGGATGATGAGTTGCTGGGGTTGCTCGATATACCGCGAAAACTATTGCCGCAGGTGTATCCATCGAGTCATCTTTTCGGTGTCACCCGTCCGGATTTATTTGGCGATGAAATTTCGATCGCGGGAATTGCCGGCGATCAGCAGGCGGCGTTGTTCGGTCAGGCGTGTCACCGCAACGGCATGGTAAAAAATACCTATGGCACCGGCTGTTTCATGCTGATGCAAACGGGCAGCGAGGTTTGTTCATCGCAGCACGGCTTGCTCAGCACCAGTGCCGCACAAATCGACGATACCCCGTGTTATGCAATGGAAGGCAGCGTGTTTATCGCGGGTGCCGTGGTGCAATGGCTGCGCGATGGGCTTGGCATCATCAACAGTTCCGCCGAGATCGAAGCATTGGCGACGTCGGTACCCGATAGCGGCGGCGTGTTTTTCGTGCCGGCATTTACCGGCCTCGGTTCACCGTATTGGGATGCGCAGGCGCGCGGCGGAATTTTCGGTTTATCGCGCGGTTCCACACGTGCGCATATCGCGCGCGCAGCGCTCGAAGCCATCGGCTATCAATCCGCGGAATTATTGTTAGCCATGCAGCAAGATGCACACGCACCGATTACCGAGTTGCGGGTGGATGGTGGGGCTGCCGCAAATAATTTATTGATGCAGCATCAGGCCGATCTCCTCGGCGTACCGGTCATTCGTCCCCGCATTCTCGAAACGACCGCGTTGGGTGCGGCTTATTTAGCGGGGCTATGTGTCGGCGTGTGGTCGAGCGTCGAAGAAATCGCTGCACAGTGGCAAATCGACACGGTATTCGATCCCGCTCTTTCGCGCGACGATGCGGCGCAACGAATGCACGCGTGGCGTCACGCTGTGCAAAAGGTAATGAGCCCGTAGCAAGCAATGAGTATCACACTCACCGCGCTTGATCCTGCGCTTCGATAAATGCCTTGCGAAACGCGAGCGGGTTCGAAATACCGCTAATAGGCGCTTGCGGATTGCCGCCACCGGAAATGATCAACGTACCGAAATTAAATATGCGGCCGAACAGACTTTGCGAAACCTGCAGGCTTTCGACGCGGTTGATATTTAATTCGATGGTATGGCGGCTGATGAAACCGGATTTCGCGATCACACGTTTATTCGTGATCGCCAGCTCGGTGGTTTTGAAGCGAATATAGGCCCAGATCAATAAAATCAGGCCAATGCCAACGGGTAATAAAATTACGCCGAACAGAATCAGATGCCACAGCGACCACAGTGTGATGTGGCCGCTGTAAACCACTTGTTCACCTTCGATCAATACCTTGTCGACATACGTAGCCATCTCATTCCCTCGCCCCCAATAGTGTTTGCGATTGTGCGGGAGTGAGATCGCTGCGGCAATGCCGATAAAATTCAATCGCGATCGGGCGCACCGAGCGGGAATAGTGGTCGATACGGGCGTGCTTCGTCGACCGCACGCGCGAACGATGGTCGGGCCAGTAAACGCTGTCGATAGGCGTGAACGTTTTTGCACGATGCATCGATCGGGTGTGACCAGTCCGCATAAAACAGCGCGGGCGCCGCTGCGCAATCGGCGAGCGTGAATTGATCGCCA
The DNA here is from genome assembly GCA_965653955.1 of uncultured Spongiibacteraceae bacterium. Lineage (GTDB taxonomy): Bacteria > Pseudomonadota > Gammaproteobacteria > Pseudomonadales > CAMLJR01 > CAMLJR01. The sequence continues at coordinate 4,695 of CBFHCK010000047.1, read as the reverse complement.
GCGGCCCATTCGCGATCAGCAAGCGCGTTATCGAGCCAGCGATACGCGGTGTCGAGTTGCTTGCGGGCTTCCTGGACGCCATAGTCATCGCGCTGTTCTGACTGACGCAGCGCATTGAAGACGATTTTCTGCTGCGGCGTCATGACATAGTTGTCGAAGAAGCGATCCATGAAACGCACGTCCAGCGCCGTATTCGCATCGCCGGGAATGAATCGCGTTGCACCGGGATAACGGACATCCAGATATTCGATGATGATCGATGCTTCGATCAGCGTGCGCTTGTCGTCGGTCAGCACCGGGAATTTTTTCAGCGACCATAGCGCTTCCAGTTCGGCAACCGCCTGCGCGTCCTGGAAGTCGACCAGCCGAAAATTAAACGGCGTATTGTTTTCATAAAGCGCAATCAGCACTTTCTGGCAATACGAAGAAAACGGGTGTGCGTACAGGGTCAGTGCCATGGGGGTCTCCTTGTGGTCGATGACAGCCTGCCGTATCGGCAGTTCATCATCTAGTCGTTTGGCGATGTCCGAAATCGACGTTACGCCAACGCCTTCCACAAATTTAACGCACTCAGCGAACTAATGATCAAACCGACGATGATCAGCAGCGTGCGCGCCGGCAAGTTGCTGCACAGCCAGGCGGCAAACGGCGCTGCGAATAGGCCACCGACAATCAGTCCGGCAATCACGGTCCAGTGCGTGAAGCCGCCGAAAATCGCGAATGCAGCGCCGCCGGCCATGGTCAGAAAGAATTCCGCCGCGTACACCGAGCCGATTGTCTGGCGCGGATCCTGACCGCTGCCGATCAGCGAAGTTGTGACAACCGGGCCCCAGCCGCCACCGCCAACGGCATCGACGAAGCCGCCGGTCAGCGCGAGGCCGGCGACATGCTTCGGTGCCTCTCTGCGCACTTTGATCGTGCGGAAGGCTTTCCGCAGTACATATAGGCCCATGAAAAACAGGTACGCCGCAATGAACGGCTTGATCGCTTTGCCATCGACTGACGTGATGATGTACGCACCCACCACCGCGCCGATCACGCCGGGAATTAACAGCCGCTTGAATAACGCCTTGTTCACGTTGCCGAATTTCCAATGCGAGAACGCCGAGAAGCCCGTGGTGAACACCTCGGCCAAATGAACCGACGCTGTTGCTGCCGCCGGCGGTACGCCGCTCGACAATAAAAATGTCGTTGCGGTAATCCCATACGCCATGCCGAGCGCGCCATCGATCATTTGCGCGATCAAGCCGACGACCGCCGCAGTCCAGAACGAACCACCGGCGAGACCGGATGCGGCTTCATTCAGCAGCGGCTGCCAGCCGGCGGGTAATAGCCACACGCCCAGGCCGTATATCGATAGCGCGATCGCAGGCAGCGCTATCAGCAGAATCAGATCGTGTCGAAACGGATGGGGCCCGACATGCGTCACTTCTTCTTCGAGCGGGGGCAGGCCGAGTGCCTCATGTTCGAGACTGATGGGGGCGTCGGGATCGATGTGGCGAATTTTCATAGAGCATCCTCGGGAAAGTCGGCGAATGCTACGTAAGCGCTGTTTACCGAGGAAGGAACTGTTTGTTCTTTGTTTATGCCAATTGAGGTTTATAACAATTGAGACGATCGGAACTCGATCATGAAACAGCCGCGACGCCTATGTATGGATTAAACCGTTATTGTCCAGCGTCGCGCTATTTATAGGAGGGTGTTGGCCGTTATTCGAGCGGCAAATTGCGTCGGCGCATGATCACCAAGGCAACAAGGCCTGCGGCGATCAAACCGATGGAAAAATACGAATTGAACGAAGCGTCGGCGATAAGCGCGTCGGCATTGGCAATTGAGTTACAGGTTGCTGCTGCGAGAACTACAGACAGGCGAGCTAGGTTCGGTACAGGGCGAAATGTCATGTTTGACTCCTTGTTGCAATCCCTGATTGACCTCCGTGGTCAATCGCGGCGCGGATCGTAGCAGCGAGAAAAGTAAAGCGCAAATGTTTCAACTCATCGGTTGTGATCGCGAACGAGTCACTTTTTTTTGCTCGATAGGTAGATTTGCCTAGGTACTATTCCTGGGGGAGGCGGCGCGCGAAGTGAACTAGCCTTGAAGAACACAAACGTGCGAGGTTTCTATGGCCGCCATCCCCATGCGCGACGATTGGTTTAATCACGATACCGTGCAGCAACTGAAGGACTTCGCCACCGCGAAAGAGCGTCCCCCCGCTGATTTGCTACGGGCCACCCTGACAGCTTCAGGCACTGGCGTTTTCTTCTATCCGATGTCGATCGATGCGCAGGGCGAGATAATGGTCACGCCGCTTGATGCGGCGATGAGCTGGACGTTGAATATTGAGGCCTTGCTCGGCATCGATGTCGATTCGCTCTCGCTTGATGATTTTTTCAGCCGGGTCCATGTAGATGACCAGCGCGCGCTGGAACAGCATTTATACACGGCGATGACTCGCGGCGATTCAGAATGCGATTGCGTGTACCGCATACACCACAATGCTGGCGGGATACGCTGGATACAGTCGCGTTATCTGATCGGTCGCGATGCGTCGAACCATCTGCAATATCTCGCGGGCGTTTGCTTCGACATCACGGCGCGCAAAGAGCTTGAGGAGCAATTGCGACATTCGAACGAGCAATTGGAAAAAGCTCAAAGTTATTTGAAAACTGCGCTGAAAGCGTCGGGCATTGCTATTTACCGTCATCCCGTTAAAGCAGGAAACGAGGGGAAATCGTTAACCGATCATATCGGTACGTGGAATTACAACATTGCCGAAATGTACGGCTATCCCGAAGACGCGGTAATGACGCCAGAAGTCATGATGAGCCGAATCGAACCTGCTGCTGTGGAGGAGTTGGTTCATAAAACAGAAGAGTTCTTTACCCAGAATCGCGATGAATGGGAGATGGAGTGCCAGGTCACGACGCTCGATGGCGCGTCGAAATGGCTGCTGATGAAATCGACTGCCGAGCGCGACGAGCGTGGGCATCCGCAATATATCTGTGGCGCCGTGGTCGATATCACCGAGAGAAAAATTGCGGAAGACCGTATTCGCTATCTGGCAACGCATGATGGCCTTACTGACCTGCCGAACCGAATGATGTTCGGTAATTTGTTAAATCACACCATCGATGCGGCAAAACGCTATTCGCGCAAATTCGCATTACTGTTTATCGATCTCGATCGTTTCAAAGCCATTAACGACGCGCTCGGCCATCAGGCTGGCGATGCGTTGTTGCAGGAAATTGCACAACGTCTAAGTCGCTGCACCCGCGCCGGTGATGTCGTTGCGCGCTTGAGCGGCGATGAATTCGTTGTGTTGATGCAAGAAGTCGAAGATACGCACGAAGCCAGTGCCTGTGCGCGCAAAATTATCACCGAAGTCATGAAGCCGCTGACATTGCAAGCGCAGGAGTGTCGCGTCACCGCCAGCATCGGCATCGCGCTATTTCCTGAAAACGGCGACGATGAGCAAACATTGCTGAAACATGCCGATACCGCGATGTACCAAGCGAAAGAAGAGGGCAAAAACAATTTTCAGTTTTACAGCCCCAATACCAACTCGCATACATTGCAGCGCATGGTGCTCGAAAATCATTTACGTTCCGCGCTGGAAAACAACGAACTGCAATTGCAATATCAAGCAAAACTCGATTTGCACAACAATAGTATTAGCGGTGTCGAAGCATTATTGCGCTGGAACAATCCCGAAATCGGCGTTGTATCGCCGGCGCAGTTTATTCCCATAGCGGAAGAAACCGGTTTGATTGTGCCGATCGGTCGTTGGGTGTTGAAAGCCGCGTGCATGCAAAACATGGCGTGGCAAGCGCAAGGACTACCGCCGGTGTGCATGGCGGTAAATCTATCGCCTCGCCAATTTTTAAATCAGGATTTGCTCGCGCATATTAACGAAGCGCTTAACGAATCGGGTATGCCGCCCGAATTGCTCGAACTCGAAATTACCGAAAGCATGGTAATGCACCATGTCGATCAAGCCGTCCAGTTACTGCATGCAATAAAACAAATCGGTGTGCGCATCGCGATCGATGATTTCGGCACTGGCTATTCATCGCTTGCACAATTGAAACGCTTCCCGATCGACACATTAAAAGTCGACCGCTCGTTCATTCGCGAAGTCGTGCAAGACAGCGACGATCAAGCCATCACCGAAGCGATCATCGCGATGGGCAAAAGCCTGAGCCTCACCATCGTTGCAGAAGGTGTCGAAACGCGCGAACAGCAGGATTTCCTGCGCAACCGTGCCTGCGACGAAATGCAGGGGTTTTATTTCAGCCGGCCCGTGGTGCCGGAGGAGTTTGCGGAGTTGTTGGGGAGGCATGTGGCAGTGGTAGAAAGCTAAACCTAACTGCGGACGCAAATCCGCAGATTTCCGACTATTATCAGGATCATCGCCCGTGCGGTTCAGTGAATCGCACGGGTTTTCTTTTTTGGATGAACGGATGAAAGCGAATGGAAAAAAATCAGAATTTTGTGGGTGCGGTTAGAGTTAAGCCCGTGGCACAGGAAATGATGAAGACCTGCGCGGGTGGCATGATCGCAGTGTCTTCCGCCACGCGAACGGCGCAGTTTCCCGACATTCCCTCCATCGCGGAGACCGTGAAGGGCTACGACTACAGCTCCTGGTTCGGCGCGTTCGCTCCGGTCGGCACGCCGCGACCCATCATCGATCGGCTG
>CBFHCK010000046.1:0-11185 GCA_965653955.1 uncultured Spongiibacteraceae bacterium | reverse complement strand
GGCACCAGCGTGTATTCATCGAGCGTTTCGCACAGTTGACGCAGACGCGTTTTGATATCGCGATAACTGAAGCAAATGCCATCGTCGCCGACCGGCGCCGTCACCGCGAGCTGAACCGCATAATTGTGACCGTGCAGACGCTCGCGTTCGGTCGCGCTGAAAATCGTGAAATGCGCAGCCGAGAATTTGATGTCTTCCTTGCTGATTTCGATTGTCGTGAGGCTTTGAGCTGATGGAGTGTGCATAACGGCGGAATTATTATCGCTGTTGGGTGCCGCATTATACGCATATCCCTTGCCGTCGCTGTCCGCAGGCTCATCGCAAAGTGTTTTACCAGCGACGGACTGCGTTATCCTACGCAGTCGTTCCCTATTCGGATTACCGTGTTGAAACCTCTCGCCACCAAAGCCGACCTGCGCCGCGAGCTCGACCGCCAGATGGAAGAGTTTCTGCGCGAGGGTGGGCAGGTGCATGAAATTCCGCGCGGTATCAGCGGACGTAATCCGGGCGAAGGCATGCTGCCGGAAGCGCCGATCATCAGCGATAAGCCCAAGGAAGAACGCACGTATCTGAATGATGTCGTCGCCGGCATCGAGGCGCGACGCAAGGCGCAGCATCCGGAAAAAAAGAAATCGCGGCGCCCGCGCAAGAAATATATCTACGATGATTTTGGCGAGCCGATCCGCTGGGTGTGGGAGGAATAGTTTCTAACAGTTGCGCTCAGCTTCATTTTTCGCATCTGGGATTTGCATGATTTTTTCGATATTGTCGATGTAACCCAAAGTTCTCATTACACATTCGTTATTGAGTACCTGCTGCGTTCTGCTTACCATCAGCCCATACATATGTGTGATTGAGCACACATAGACTTGTGCCAAAGAGCACTTGCTGCACTAAAAACACTATTCCCCTGACTCAATAAACAAAGGGGCCCCTTCCCGATTTCGCCATCACCTAACTTTGCCTGCGAAGGCAGAAGGAGCAGTGCATGCTTGAACTGTTGGGATTCGTATTTCTATTAAGTGTGGTCGGCGCCGGCGTTTACTTTGCTAAACGGCGTAAACCAGTCGAGCTCTCGCCGCGCCGCAAACCCAATCATCATTATCGCGCTGTCGCGGTGCGGCATTCGCTGCTGTCCTGCCAGGCGGTGAATAAATTGGACGGCAAACGCTTCCTCGCAACGGAAGCGCCGTCGCTGCCGGTCAAAGGCTGCGATATCTGGCCCTGCCGCTGTCGTTACGAGTATCTGGCAGATCGACGTCAGGAGGAGCGCCGTTCCCTCTACGGTATTCAACGAAATTTGATGCCGCATGCGGTACGGCAAGACCGTCGTCAACTCGATCGTCGGCGTTCAGCCGGATCATATGCATGATGTTGGCTGCTTGCTTAGCAGCCATATTCTTCTACCTTTACTCCGATCCTTTTTCCCGATCTTCATGCGCAACACGGAGTGGTTGAGTGAGTGAGAATAATAGACCGTGTTAAAGCAAGCCCTCATTCCGTTGGCTCTCTGTCTTGTCGACAGTGCGGCGGCTGCACAACCTGCTCAAGATGAATTGACCTCATTGCCGCTCGAACAGCTAATGCAGTTCGAAGTCGATAGCGTTTCCAAATTTTTGCAAAAAGCCGCCGACGCCCCGGCGACGATTTCGATCGTCACCGCACAGGACATCAAGGCGTATGGCTATCGCACACTCGGCGATATCCTGAATTCGATGCGCGGCCTGCATGTGTCCAACGACCGCAACTACAGTTACGTCGGCACACGAGGCTTCGCGGTGCCCGGCGATTACAACACGCGCGTTCTGCTGCTGGTGGACGGTGTGCGCTATAACGATGGGCTTTACGATCAAGCGCCGATCGGTCGCGATTTTGGCGTCGATGTCGACTTGATCGATCGCGTTGAATTCATCAGCGGCCCGGCCTCGGCGGTGTATGGCTCCAACGCTTTGCTCGGCGTGATCAATGTGATCACCAAAAACGGCGGTAATTTTCTCGGGCCGAATGTCGCCGCTTCGACCGGCAGTTACGACACGCGTGAAGGCCGCGCCACGATCGGCAATGCGACGCCGAACGGCGCGATGTGGCTACTATCGGCATCGCGCTTCACCCAGGATGGACAGGATCTTTATTACCCCGAATTCGACACGCCCGCGCAGAACAACGGCATTGCCGAGAATGCCGATTACAACCGTGCCACCACGGTATTAGCTAAATACCGGCTGAACGGATTTGCCGTGCGATTGATGCACGTCGATACGACCAAAGGCGTTCCCACCGCGTCGTACGATCAAACGTTTAACGATAATCGTTCCAAATCGATGGATGCCCGCACCAACCTGAATATCGAGTATCAGCGGGCGCTGAATTCAACCGTCAGCGCCACCGGCCGTCTCTACCTCGGGCATTACACCTATGAAGGGGATTACGTCTACGAGGACGGCGCGCTGATCAATCGCGATACCGCGCACAACGACTGGATTGGCGGCGAGGCGCAGCTGCTGATCGACAGCTTCGAATATCACAAACTCGTGGTCGGTAGCGAATACCGCTATATGTCGCGTATCGCTCAGGAGAATTTCGATGTAAATCCCCGTTTCGATTATCTCGACGATGATCGCTCGGCCACCATCGCCGGCTTTTATGTCCAGGACAGCATCGCGCTAGGCGAGCGCTGGATTCTCAATCTCGGCAATCGTCTCGACCGCACCGCAGACCATACGTGGACCAACAATCCGCGCGCGGGCCTAATCTTCCAGCCTGACGCGCAGACTTCGGCCAAACTTTTATACGGTTCGGCTTACCGCACGCCGAACGCCTACGAGCGGTATTACAACGCGGCGGTGTATCCGACAATTTCACATTCGGATTTGGATAACGAACGCATCACCGCGCGCGAATTAATCATCGAGCGCGCATTCAATGCCGCCGAGCGCATCAGTTTTTCGCTATTCCGCAACAACATCGATCGGCTGATCGTCTTACGCGAAGGTCCGGCTGAAGGATCGCTTACTTATGTCAATGCGGGCCGTGTCACCACCAGCGGCACCGAAGTGGAATGGCAGAACGCGTGGTCACCGCGCGCGCGTCTGAAAATCAGCTATAGCTGGCAACGCACGGACGACGACAGTGTCGATACGCTGATCTCGTCACCGCATCATTTATTGAAACTCAACCTCACTGGCGCGCTGCCCGGCAAATTGAGTTACGGCATTGCGATGCGCGCGATTTCCGCACGCGACACATTCGATGGACATGCGCCCGGTTATGGCGTTGTTGATTTGACGCTGCGGCATGAAATTACCGACCAACTGGAAATTGCCGCCACTCTTTATAACGCGCTCGACAAACGCTATTACGACCCGAGTTCGGCCGAGCATGAGCAGGACATGCTGCAGCAGGATCGACGCAACTTTCGCGTGAAAATGGATTATTGGTTTTAGCCGATGCGGCACATTGTAAAAATTGGGTTCTGCATCGCTGCTTGCGTTGCCGCTGTGGTCGCGCGCTCTGCTTTTGCGCAGGGCTCGATTGCGCCGGAATACCATTTGAAAACAGCATACCTTTTTCATTTTCTCGAATTCACCACCTGGCCCCGACAGGTGCTGGACGAGGCCAAGGCTGTGGTTATCTGCATCGACGACCATAATCCATGGCGCGAAACGCTGCTCTCTCTCGAAAAACGCAGCGTGCATGAGAAACCCATTCGAATCGCCCTCTTGTCCGAGGCCGCGCAATCGCCGTGTCACGTCGTCGTGATTCGAAGCGATGATGTCGGTTTACAGAAAAACTTTTCCCTGTCTTCGCAAGCGTTGTCGTTAATAGTTTCCGACGATCCTGCTGTCGGCCTCGATCGCGCAATGATCAGCTTGCGAGTCGAGGACAACCGCATCGTTTTTTCGATTAACAATGGCAAAGCACGCGCGGCGGAATTGCAAATCAGCTCGAAGTTGCTGCGGCTGGCGAGAACCGTGCAATGAGCCGCGGCCAACCGTATATCGTGCCGCCGAAACTTAGCGATCGTCTCAGCATCGCGAGTTACATTGCATTGGCGAGCGCGTTGTTGCTCGCGGTTGTCGCGCTCAGCACAATCGAATACATCAATCTGCGGCGTACGTTGCTGCAGGACACCCAGGTTGAAGCAAAAATCCTCGCCGATAACGTCGCCGCCGCGCTGCTGTTCAACGACACGCGCGCCGCCCACGAATCGGTCGCGACGATGCGTGCATCGCCGACCATCGAGCGCATCTCGATACTGCGCAAGGACGGTTCCGTATTCGTACCCGTCGCGGCGGTAGATCCCGCTATTGCCGCGCTTGCGCAACCTCGGGTGCAGCATCGTTATGCGTTCGATCATCTCGATTTGATTCACCCGATCGAGCACGAAAAAAATCTGATCGGTTATGTGCATTTGCGCAAAACGCTGACGCGCATGTATCAGCAGATCGCGCTATACAGCGCCAGCGCGCTCGGTGTTGCAGGCGTTGCGCTGTTGCTGGCGTGGCTGGTCGTCGCGCGCGTGCAACGCACCGTCACCATCGCCGAAAAAACGCTGCACTCACTCGCGCATATCGATGCGACCACGGCGCTGTGGAATCGCAATACGTTCAATCTGCATTTGCGGGGCGCGATATCTGCAGCACAAAAAGGTCAGCAGGAGGTTGCGCTGCTATTGCTCGACCTCGATAACTTCAAGGCGATTAACGATGCCATCGGGCATCCGGGCGGCGACGCCTTGCTCGCGGCGGTGGCCGAACGGCTCAATCACTTTCTCGGTGACGACGATATTGCATGCCGGCTTGGCGGCGATGAATTTGCCATCGTGCTGCAACGCGCCGATGTACATGCTTACGCCGCGAGCACCGCCGATAACATCGCGCATTTATTCAGCACGCCGTTCGTTCTCGAAGGGCAGGAATTATTCGCAACGTGCAGTCTGGGTATCAGCATTTATCCGCAGAACTCGGCCGATAACAAAGCGTTGATACGTAATGCCGACACGGCGATGTACCACGCCAAAGTGGACGGCAAGAACGGACATCGCTTTTTCACCAACGAAATGCATTTGCAGTTGCAGCGTCGCGGAACGCTCGAAGCGGGATTGCGCCGCGCCATCATCGGCAACGAATTAGCACTGCATTTTCAACCGCAATACGATTTACGCACGAAAACATTGGTCGGCGCCGAAGCTCTGCTGCGCTGGCACAGCCGCGAATTAGGCGTGATCTCGCCCGCCGAATTCATTCCGATCGCGGAAGACAGCGGCTGCATTGTCGAGATCGGCGAATGGGTTTTGCGCACCGCCTGCCGCACATTGCGAGAGTGGCAACAACAGGGATTCAATTTGCCGCTGCTCGGCATCAATCTGTCATCGCGACAATTGCGCGTGCCGAACCTGACTCAGCGTATTCTCGAAATCATCGAGCAGGAACAGATCGAGCCGAGCTTTATCGAGCTCGAACTGACCGAATCGCTGCTGATGGAAAACATGTATCACTTCATCGAGGATTTCAAACCGCTGCAACGCCACGGCGTGAAACTGTCGATCGACGATTTCGGCACCGGTTATTCATCGATGGCGTATCTGAAACGGCTGCCGCTCGATCGCATTAAAATCGATCGCTCGTTCGTGCAGGATTTACCGCATGGCGCGAACGATCGCGAAATTGTTGCGGCAATGATTGCGATGTCGCACAACCTGGGCCTTCGAGTTATAGCCGAGGGTGTGGAAAATGCCGCGCAAGCGGAATTTCTTGCGCGGGCGGGTTGCGATACCGTGCAGGGCTACCACTTCGGCAGACCGATGCCGGCGAGCGACTTCATTGAATTACTGCAACAGAAAAAATCCGCTTCCGATTAATTTTCAGCGGACGCATCGCTGCTAATTAATTACAACTTGATCCGCACAAACACCATCGACGAGATCGGGCTTTCGCCATAAGGCTCGTCCAAGTCGCTCGGCAACCAATACGCGCTGAGCAAACCGCCAACGCCGAGCGTGCTATCGCCGATCTTCGCGAAATCGTAGATATAGCCGAGCGATAATTTGCTCACGGTAAAAGCGCGGCCGTGTAACGGTTCATCTTCTTCGAACAATTCATCGGTGCGCACACGCTCGGCACGGCTGAAAAACGTGTGCGTTTTCGCGAGCGCATAAGTCGACTCCAGCAAATAACCATCGCGCGCCTCGCCATGCTTTTCGTTTTGTCCCCACGCGAATGTCGTTTGCCAATCGGCGTTCTCGTATTTTTGGTGAAACGTTGCGGAAGCCGTCGTGCGATGCACGCTGGTATCGGGATCGAGCTGCTCGGGGCTCTTCAGATAACCGTGGCTGATCTGCATCGACCAGTTCTCGTTCGGATTAAACGAAATGCGCGACGACGCTGAATCGAAATGGCGCGTTTCGATATTCCAGCGATATTGATCGGGCTCGCGGCCGTTGAATACAGAGCCTTCGATTTTCCATTTCTGCCATGAATAACTCAGCGTCGCGACACCGAACGTGATGTGCGTCGAATCGAGCCAATGGTGAGTCAACGGCGCTTCGGGATTTTCCATACCGGAAAAGCGATGCATGAATGCCGATGGACCGAGCGCAGGTTCACCGGGCAAACCGAGATAGCCATACACCGAGCTGCTGTCGCCGACCGGCACGCTATACGTTGCGGCGAGCTCCATAAATGCATCGTGCGGATGCTGACGATCGACCAGATGCGATTCACCATCCGCTGTTTCACCCACCTGTAAAAGCAGCGGATATCCACTTTTCCCAATCAACGGATCGAGCGACATCATGCCGCGCAAACCGAACGTACCGGCGCCCAGCGGTCGCGAGGCCATCAGCATTGCCATGCTCGATGCGAATGCCTTGGAATCGCCCCGCTCGCCACCTTGATCGTCGTAAACAAAATTAACGAATCCGTGCGCCATCAACATCCAGTCGTCGCTCATCCACATTTTGCCCGCCATTGGTGTCGCATCCGGCTGCCAACTGGTGCCGGACCCATCGCGCGTCATGGCGAATGGCCCGAGCGGCGAACCCATCGCCATGGAATTTTCCGAATGCTGCGAATGCTGCGAATGCTGCGAATGCTGCGAATGATCTTGGGCGTGCACCGATAGCGATGAGCAAGCGGCGCCCGCGATTAAAAAGCGAAATAGGTTATGCATGAATGGAATCTCCAATGCGCAATTAATATTGCACAAGACAAATTAAGCACTACCACGAGTGCGGTGTTTTGGCGGAGATCAAACGACGATGGGCGGACGCCATAAAGGCGGATGAATTATTGCGGCGAACCGATTTTCATTCGACATAAATTTGCGATTGGAAAATTGAACAGGCGCTACAAACACAAAAGGAATTGCCGCCTGATAAAGCGCACTGCAATGACAATCTGCTCCGGCAAGACATTCCGAGGTCGCTTGAGTGTCGCTTGCGTGCTGGTCTGCCGAGGACGCGTGAATAGCGTTATCCGGCAAATGATACGAGTCATCACCGCAGTGCGCCGGCGCATCGATGCTACTCGTCATTGCACAATCGGACACGAGCGCAGCCGCCCAGCTCTGCAGCGGCAGCATGAGTGTGACGATGACAAATACGATGCGTCGAATCAGCAGTGACATGAAACGAATCCGTTAGTGGTGGCGCGAGTGTAGTAGCGGTTGCTGCGCTGGCGCAACCTGCGTGCAGCACACAGGTTTTAAAAAAACGAACTACAAATCCGCCAGCCGATTAATACCATTTGCCCACGGCGGCTGAAAATGCGCATCGACAAATTCCGGCGTAATTTCTGCCAGCGTTGCCGGCTCGAATTTCGGTTGATTGTCTTTATCGATCAATAACGCGCGCACGCCCTCGCGAAAATTATTGAAGCGCGCGCAATGGATCGACATGACCAGCTCCATCTGAAACGCTTCGCGCAGCGACAAATGTTTGCCGCGACGAAATTGCTGATCGATTAAATGAATCGTCGCCGGACAGCCCTTTGCCAAGGTTTGTACGGCGCGCGACAACCACGCATCTTCGCCCTGCCACGCCAGAATCTGTTTGACGACGGTATCGATATCATCGCCATCGCACAATTTTTGAATGACATTGTAATGTGCTCGTACCTGATCGGCCGGCAGCAGCGCTTTCGATGATTTTTCGAATTCGCGCAATACGTCGCTGACCTGACCGGAGTGTTTTTGCGATTGCGGCGACCATTGCACTTGGGCGAGCGCCGCAAGCACATCGTTATAATTTTCATGCGCGATGAAACGATCGGCTAAACCCACAAATAACGCATCGGACGCATTGATCGATGCACCGGTCAGCGCGAGGAATAAACCGGTTTTGCCGGGCGTGCGATTTAAAAACCATGTACCGCCGACATCGGGATAAAGACCGATGGTAATTTCCGGCATCGCGATGCGCGTCGATGGCGTGACTACGCGATGGCTCGCACCGCTCATTAATCCCATGCCGCCGCCCATCACGATACCGTTACCCCAGGCGATCAGCGGTTTTTTATACATGTGGATTTGATAATCGAGCCGATATTCCGTTTCGAAAAACTGCTCGGCGAGTTCGGTGGTTTCCGACTTCGTCAATTGCACCACATCGCCGCCGGCGCAAAACGCTTTGTCGCCTTTGCCGCGCAATACAACAGCAGCAATTTTTTCATCGCCCTCCCATTGCGCCAGTTGCGGGCGCAACAGATCGACCATCGGCGGCGACAGCGCATTCAATGTTTTTTCAGAGTTCAATGTCGCAACGGCAATTTTTTTGCCGTTACCTGAGGAAATGATTTCAAACAGGACTACAGCTTCGCTCATGGCCTTTTCTCAAGGTATTTGGCACGAGCCACGAAGAGCCGGTGTGCCGCTTCTTTTGGGGACCGTCAGCGACACGGATGTCGCTGACGAGCTACAGGGAGGTACTTGCCGCGTGTCCCCAAAAGAAGTGGCACATCGGCTCGGGCGTAATGCATTCGTTTATTACGCCGCGGAAAATCGTCAGCGATTTCTCCATTGCGGCTTACGCTTCTCAACGAACGCCGCAACACCTTCTTTCTGATCTTCGGTATCCCATAACTTCACGAACATTTCTCGCTCCAGCGAATAATTCGTTCCGATCGGGTGTTCACGTGCGGTCATGATTAATTGTTTGCAATAGCGCACCGAGGTCGGGCTTTGTTTTGCGACTTTGTCGGCGAGCTCCAACGCTTTATTCAATGCTTCGCCAGTCGGCACCAACTCTTGAATCAAACCGATTTGTAATGCCTGTTCGGCCTTGATGCGCTCGCCGAGCAGAATCATTCGCTTCGCCCACGCCTCGCCGACCAGCCACGGCAGTTGCTGCGTACCGAGACCGCACGGCAATAAACCTACCGATGCTTCAGGCAATGCCATTTGCGCCTGCGTTTCGGCAACGCGCAAATCGCACGACAACGCAACCTCCAAGCCACCGCCCATCGCGTAACCGGTAATCGCCGCGATCGATACGCCGCGATAATTCGACAATGTCGAGAATGCATCGCCGAATGCGCTCGAAAATTCGAACGCCTGACCTTTATCGTCGTGATTGAATCGATTCAGATCGGCACCGGCGCTGAAAAATTTTTCCGAATTACTCGCAATGATCAACGCGTAATTATTCGCGTCGTCGTTGAGTTCGAGAACGATAGTTTTCAATTCCTGCAAACTTTCCGGCGTCCATGTATTGGCCGGTGGATTGTTCATCGTGATGATCGCGGTATGGCCGCGCTTTTCCACGATCAGTAATTCTTCTGCGATCAACTGTTTTTCCTCGCTCATCGAATAATCTCCATTGCCCTGCGCTGGCGCGGTAGCGCACAGCGAGCAGCCCACTTCGCACGAGAATAAATTTGTGGGTACCCGGCGTCTTAAGGGTCGCTTAATAAAGCATTCCTACACTGGCCTCAACCGTTCGATACCGATGTTAACAGTCCATGACACCGTCATCCGCCATACCAACCTCCAGCCTGACGTTCATTCAGCGCCTGCAACGGCCCGCGAAGATCGAGCGCGCGATGCCGCAATTGCAGTGTTACACGCCACAGACGCCACACCGCGAGACGGTGGAAAGTTATATCGCCAACACATTTCGGCACGAATACGACGCGCGCATCGATCATTTTCTACCGGTGCTGCTGACGCTGGAAACGAATGGCGTTATCGATGCAGCGCTCGGTATCCGCTGCGCCGAGCGCGGTGCGTTGTTCGTCGAGCACTATCTCGATCAATCGCTCGAAGTGGAGCTGGCGCGACGCGGTTTTGCGCACAACGCAGTGATTGAAATCGGCAATCTGGTGGCAACGCGCAAGGGCAGCAGCCAGTTGTTATTCATGCTGCTCGCCGAACTGTTACATCTTCTGCAACGCGATACCGGCGTATTTACGGCAACGCCGCAGGTGATGCAGTTGCTCGGGAAACTCGGCTGCGAACTGACGACGCTGTGCGTCGCCGATGGTCGACGGCTTGGCGCACAACTGCCGCAGTGGGGTAGTTATTACGCCTCCGTGCCCCAGGTGATAGCCGCGGATGTGGCGACGACGAACGCGAACCTGAAGGCACAGCCGGTACTGGCGCGTACTTTCGAGCAATTTAAACCACAGCTGCTGCGGATAGCGGCGCTGCTGCGCAGCGATCGCTCCACCCCCCTGACGGCAGCCGGTTGATGCACGAACTACTCGATCGTCTGCGCGAGCACGCCGCGCACCAACCCGACCGTCCGGCCATTGTCGATGGGCATGGCACGCTGACTTATGCCGGACTGCTCGCGCACGTCGAGTACCTGGCTGACCAATTGCGCGCCCGCGATTGCCGGATGCTGGCGTTATTGGCGGATAACTCCCGTCATTGGATCGCTTTGGATCTGGCTTGCCTGGCAGCGAATGTCCCCTGCATTCCGCTGCCGGGCTTTTTTTCCGATGCGCAATTGCGCCATGTGCTGGCGGCAAGCGGCGCGGACCTGATAATCGGCGACGATGCAGCACGTATCGAACGGCTGCTGCCACGAGCCACCGGCGTCGATCCGATAGCGGGATTGCGGTGCTGGAAAATGGCGGGAACGGCTCGAGAATCATTGCCGAACGGCACCGCGAAAATCACCTTTACGTCGGGATCGAGCGGAACACCGAAGGGCGTGGCGGTGACGTCGGAGGGCCTGGCCCATCTC
>CBFHCK010000045.1:0-11301 GCA_965653955.1 uncultured Spongiibacteraceae bacterium | reverse complement strand
CTGCGAGTGTGCGCGAATTTTATCGATGCATTTTTTTGTGCCGATAAAGCGCACAGAAGACTTCTGTGGGAAGCGATGGATGCGCTGCGCGAACGGCGCAGCCTTATCAATATTCAGCGGGTTTAACCGATGGAGATTTTTGATCGTATTTATCGGGCCACAACAATCATGCCTTTGAGAGAGCCGGTTTATCGCGCCTGCGTCATCCGCTCACTCGTTTCCCACAACCGCTTCGCTGTAGCGCTGTCTTTTGCAAATGGGCTGGGCTGAGTGATTTTGCTATCGGCAAAATATTCGCCGCTGATATTTTCAACCTCGGGCGATGAACACAGATAAATGGAAGTACGCGCGCCTTTGTCGATCGAGCGCTGAAAGGGCCGCAGCAACGACATGATCAGACCCATCATTTTGCTGCCATGACCGAAACGCGTTGCAACGAAACCGGGATGGAGACAGTTCACGGCGACCTGTGTCCCTGCCAACCTGGCGGCCAGTTCGCGTGTGAATAAAATATTCGCGAGTTTGGATTGGCTATAGCTGGCAAATGGCGAATATTTTTGCGCGAACTGCAAATCATCGAAATTGATGCCGCCGCGTGCATCTTCATGCGCACGCGAAGCGACGTTCACTATGCGAGCGGGAGCGCTTTGCTTGATGCGATCGAGCAGCAAATCAGTCAGTAGAAAATAGCCGAGATGATTCAATGCAAAAGTCATTTCGATACCATCGGCAGACAGCTGACGCTGAGTGAATAACGCGCCGGCATTGTTCAGCAAGATATGCAGCGGCCGTCCGCTAGCAAGAAACTCGTCGGCGACACGACGCACTTCAGCCTGCGATGATAAATCGGCAATAAGAAAATCGATTTTGTGATTGGCGGTATCGCGTTTGATTTCATCGACGGTTTGTTGCGCGAGCACCCGATTGCGTGCGATTAGAACAACCTCTGCGCCCATTTCAGCGAAAGCGATTGCAGCGGCTTTACCAATGCCGTTGGTGGCCCCGGTAACGAGAGCGGTTTTACCGAGCAGGCTATTGCTGGTGTTGTTCACGACGATGGCTCCGCAATGTGATAGCGGAGCCATCGTCGTCAATTCGGTGTCAGTGGGCAAATTAACAAGCTGTAATCTCGGCCATTAAAAATCGGCGATTAATCAAAGCACCACTTGCGCACCGAGCTCGACAATACGGTTGGGCGGAATGCAGAAGTAACTCGCTGCACTGCCGGCGTTGCGATACATCGTGATAAATAATTTCTCGCGCCAGAACACCATTTCCGATTTCAATTTCGGAATCAACGTTTCGCGGCCGAGGAAGAACGATGTGTCCATTAAATCGAATTCGATGCCGGCGGGGCCGCAACATTTCAGCGCTTCGGGCACATCGACTTCGTCCATGAACCCGAAGTGCAGACTCGCGGTAAAAAATTGATCGTTGAGCTGTTGCACTTCAGCGCGCTCGGCAATCGGCACGTAAGGCTCGTCGCGAATATCGACGTGCAAAATCACAACGCGCTCATGCAGGCATTTGTAATGTTTAAGGCTGTGCAGCAATGCGTGCGGCACTTTGTTCGGCTGACCGGTAAGAAAAATGGCGGTGCCAGGCACCTTGGTGACATCACCCGCGCTTTGTACAAACAGATCGAGCGGCATCGCTGCTTCCAAAAGCCGCTTGTTCAACAGCGCACGACCGCGTTTCCACGTCGTCATCACGCCGAAGATGAACGCGCCGAGTACCAGCGGGAACCAGCCGCCATCTTTTACCTTGAGAATGTTGGATGCGAAATACGCCGCATCGACAATCAAGAAAATACCGAGCACGGTAAGGCTCAACGGTAAATTCCAGCGCCACAGCCGGCGCACAACAACAAAGGCGAGCATCGAGGTGATCACCATCGTGCCGGTTACCGCGATGCCGTAAGCGGCAGCCAACGCGCTGGACGATTGGAACCCCAGTACCAATGCGATCACCGCGATGAACAGTGCCCAGTTGATACCCGGCAGATAAATCTGCCCCTGCTCGGCGCTCGATGTATGTTGCACCAACATACGCGGCGCATAACCTAACTGAACTGCCTGACGGGTGATCGAAAACGCGCCGGAAATAACTGCCTGCGAGGCAATCACCGTTGCCATCGTCGCAAGCGCCACCATCGGATACAGCCCCCACTCGGGCACCAGCAGATAGAACGGATTGCTGACTGCCGTCGCATCGTGCAGCAGCAACGCGCCCTGCCCGAAATAATTCAGCACCAGCCCCGGCAATACCAACCCGAACCATGCGTACTGAACGGGCTTGCGGCCGAAATGCCCCATGTCGGCATACAGCGCTTCAGCACCGGTCAGCGCGAGCACTGCGGCGCCGAGCGCAAGAAATGCCATTGCGGTGTGATCGATAAAAAAGCTCACCGCATACCAGGGGTTGAGCGCCGCCAGCACTTCCGGCGATTTGGCGATATTGATGGCGCCGAGTACGCCGAGCGTGGTGAACCACAGCAGCATGACCGGCCCGAACAAGCGCCCGACTTTCGCCGTACCGAAACGCTGCACGGCGAACAACACCATTAATACGGTCACCGTCAGCGGCAAAACGTAGGGCTTGAACGCAGGTGTCGCGACCTCGATGCCCTCGATAGCCGACAACACCGAAATGGCTGGCGTAATCACGCTGTCGCCGTAAAACAATGCCGCGCCAACCAGGCCGAGCAACATCAACCAGCCCGAGCGGGGAGAGCCGCCGACACTGCGCAACACCAGCGCCATCAGCGCCATGATGCCGCCCTCGCCCTTGTTGTCGGCCCGCAGCACAAACAGCACGTACTTCAATGACACGACCACGATCAACGACCACAGCACCAGCGACAACATGCCGAGCACATTGACCTCGTTGATCGGCACTGGATGGTGCGAACCGCCGAAGACTTCCTTGATCGTATAGAGGGGGCTAGTGCCGATATCGCCGTAAACGACGCCAAGGGCGGCGAGGGTTAACGTCGAAGTAGAAGAGCGCGCGGGGGTCGCGGTTGTTGTCATCAGGAAATTCCACTGCCGGAAACCGGCGCTAATGCTAGCCGATTCTTTCGACAGCGGTATTACTCCGCATGGACTAGCGAATGATCAGCGACGATGGACGGCGAACAACATCCGCCCATTGGCTTGCAAGCAACGCACCTCAGAGCCAGCCGGATTGCTTCAACTTTCGGTAGAGCATCGAGCAGGCGATGGCAGTGCCGGCGACGATGATGGGATATCCGAAGTGCCACTGCAGCTCGGGCATCACGCGGAAGTTCATGCCGTACAGGCTGAAAATGACCGTGGGCACCGCGAGCACGGCACCCCAGCCGGCCAGCCGCTTCACCACTTCGTTCTGTTTGACGCTGACGAGCGCGAGATTCACCTGCATCGCACTGGTCAGCATTTCGCGCAACTCATCGACAGTACCGATCACACGTGCGACATGATCGTGTACATCGCGAAAATACACGTGCATTTCTTTCATCACGATATCGGTGTGCAGGCGTGTCAGCTGCATGCAGATATCTTCGATCGGCGCGATTGCGTTGCGCAGTTCGAGCAACTGGATTTTCAAATCGTACAGTCGCTCGATCGCCGATTCATTGAATTGGCCTTTAAAAATATCGGCCTCAAGCGCATCGAATTGCTGCTCGAAATGCGTCAGCACCGGCTGATAATTGTCGACGATGAAATCCAGCAACGCATATAACGCATACGCCGGCCCTTTCCCCAGCTTCTGCGGCAGCTGTTCACTGCGTGCGCGTACATGCGAGTAACCTTGCGAACAACCATGACGCACTGACACCAGAAAATTCTTACCGACAAAAAAGTGCGTCTCGCCGTATACCACTTTGTCATCGAGCATTTGCGCGGTTTTAACGACAATGAATAACGTATCGCCGTACGTTTCGAGCTTCGGTCGCTGATGCGCCTTCAATGCATCTTCGATCGCGAGTTCGTGGAGATCGAATTCTTCCTGAATTTTTAGCAGCAGCGATGGATCGGCCTCATGCAATCCGACCCAAACGAACGTATTCGGCTGTACCACCACCTCGCTGATATCTTCGATCGTCATCGGCGCTAGCCGCTTACCGTCGCGATAAGCAACGCTATTGACGATCATCGTCGGTCCAGCGGAAATGGTTTCGTCATCGGTCATATTTTGTCGCAGCCTCGCTATGCACTGGATGTCGCTATGCACTAGATGTCGCTGTGCACCGAGCGGTTATGCGCTCTTAACGATGGTCAGCATGTTTTGCAGATGCTCGGCTGCTTCCATACCGAGCGGCGTAAGGTAGCCGCCATCGATCTGGGTCACGAGCCCCTTGTTGAATAATCTTTCGGTGGCCGCGATCGTCGCTGCATCTGCCGTGTGATGGACCTTGATGCCGGCGAACGTGGTGGATACATCGTAATGGCTGAGAATTTCGAGCTCTTCGATCAGGGTGGGAGTGAAAATCATTTATCGACTCCTGAATAATTATTTTTAACGCGGGAATGCCAACCGAATGCTACCGCCGTTGGCATAGATTTTCACTCGAAATAATTTGCGATGGAAAAGGCGCTGTTGCGTCGATCAGCGATTAACGAGCTGCGCACACTGGGCAATGACGATGATGAGCAGCACCAGCGTCGCGCCCTGCCAGAATCGGATGGGATTACGTTGCATCAGCGGCGCGCGCTCATGGCTACGCACCATATCCTGATTCGGTACGCATAGGTCCTGCAGAAATTCGGAGAGTGCCTGATAGCGCAGGCGCGCATCGGGCTGAGTCGCCTTTTTCAACGCGAGATCGAGCCACAGGGGAATATCCTTGCGGCGCTCGCGCGCGGAGATATAACGGTACTCGCGTAAATTACGCAGATTGCGCTGGCGACCCGCCGATAATTTGTATGGCAATGTACCGGTCACCATTTCATAAACGATGACGCCGAGCGAAAAAATATCCGATGTGAACGCGCCGCTTTCTCCAAGCAGATATTCGGGCGCGATGTAATCGACCGAACCGACCGGCATATCCTGCTCGATCGGCGATGCCATTTCATCGAAGCCGCCGATATGCACCGTGCCGAAGTCGATTAATTTGATATGCCCATCGGCAGTCAACATGATGTTTTCTGGCTTCAGATCGCGATGCGTCATATGCATACGCTGCAATACACGCAAGGCAGCGATAACATCGCGCACGATGTTGCGCACACTTTCGAGCGACGGTTTCGGATTATCGAACAGCCACTGCCGCAACGTTTGACCATCGATGTATTCGCACAGCAAATATAAAAACGGACTGTGCTCAGGGCGCGGAAATATTTTCATCACGCCCTGATGCTGCACGCGACTCGCGACCCACTGTTCGCGAATAAAACCTTCGAGATATTGCGGATCGTCGGCGAAATTGGACGATGGCGCTTTGAGCACAAAGTGATTGCCGGTGTTTTCTTCCTGCACCAGATATAAATGACTGCGCGTGCCGTTGTGCAATACGCGCTGCACCAGCAAACCATCGATACGATGCCCCGGTTCGAGTACCGGCGGAATCGCCAGCTGGGTCAGCTGACGATGAACTTCATCGATATCGGCGAGCGGCAGATTATCGATGCGCAGGATTAGACAACTGACATTGTCGTCGCTGCCTTTGCGCAGCGCGTCGTCGACGATCTGCTGCGCACGCTGTTCGACATTATCGAGCGGCCCGGCAAGATGCGCGGCTAGTTCCGCATTCGTTAAAACGCCGTGCACGCCATCGGTGGATAGCAGCAATACATCGCCATGCGCAATTTCCTCAATGCTGTAATCGACTTCGAGATGACTGTCCATTCCCAACGCGCGCGTCAGAAACACAGCGCCGTCGCGTTGATAATGCGAATGATCGCGCGTCAGCGCGATCAATTTGCCGTCGCGATACAGCGAAATTCGGCTATCGCCCGCATGAAAAATATGCGCGCTGGTCGATTTGACAATGACACCGCTGAACGTGGTCACAAGACCGTTGTGCGGCAGAACGCTTTGTTTGCCGTGGTGATACAACCAGCTATTGAGCGCGGACAACACGCGCGCACCGGCCGTTTTCACCGGCCAGGTGTCGGGCGTGCTGTAGTAATCGGAAAGGAAATGCGTGACGGCAGTTTCGCTGGCGAGCTGCGCCTGCTCGCTGCAACTCGCACCATCGGCAATGCACGCGGCAATACCTTTTAATTGGACGGCATTGCCTTTCGGTGCGTACACCGCAAACGCGTCTTCGTTGACCGGCTTTACGCCCGCGCTCGAATATCCGCCAAACGCAATTTCCAGTTTTTTATCCGCACTGCTCGGCAGCAGTGCGGCAATTTCCGCATGCACAGCGGCACCAGTCATTGCCATCCCCGTGGATTATTAATCTGCCATCTAGATACATCTCCTGATATATCTAGATTTCGCGGCTGAAGCCGCTGGAAACGCATCCTGCGTTCGTTATTCGCGCAAGAATCGCTCTCGACGTCAGATTAATGCGCACGTGCAACGCTGATCAATTCGACAGTGCCGTCTTCGCGCACTTCAGCGATATGGCCAGCCGGCTCATCCATGAAAAGCAGCACAATGAATCCGAGTACTGCGGAACCCGCGATAACGAAGAAGAACGTGTGGTAATCGACGAACGATAATATCGTCAGGTACACCACCGCGCCGACGTTGCCGTAAGCGCCCGTCATGCCGGCGATCTGACCTGTCAAACGGCGTTTGATTAATGGCACTACCGCGAACACGGCGCCTTCGCCCGCTTGTACAAACAGCGCGCACAATACGGCGACCAACACAGCGATCCAAACATTCCAGGTGCTATCGACCATACCCATGATCAGATAACCGAGCGCCAGGCCCGCAGTGAGAATCAACAGCACACGCTTGCGGCCGAATTTATCGGACAGCACGCCGCCGCCCGGCCGCGATGCGAGATTCATAAAGGCGTGCGCCGAAGCCAGTAAACCGGCGATGATCGGCGTCAGCTGAAACGTTTCGGCGAAATACAACGGCAACATCGATACCACCGCGAGTTCCGAACCGAAGGTTGCGAAATACAACACATCCATTACTGCGACTTGCTTGAATTTATAGCGATGCAGTTGCGGCACCGGTTTCTCGAAAACGGTTTTGTTGACGCGCCATACTTGCGACACTTCGTAAAAATACAGCGCGACCAATCCAATCCAGATCAGATTCACCGTGGCCTGCGTCAGTAAATTGATTTTTGCGGGCGACAAATTCCATGCGAGCAATGCCAGCGCTGCGTACATCGGCACTTTCATCACGAGCAGCAAAAAGAAATCGCCTTTGCTGGTAACTTCCATCGCGCCGAGACTTTTTGGTTTGAAATAGGTGGAGCCCTTCGGCGTATTCGATACGTTCATGTACCAAATCACCGAAAAAATCAGGCAGAGCACGCCAGTGCTGGCAATCGCATAACGCCAGCCATCGTCGCCGCCGAACCACAACGCGAGCGCGGGCAATGTAAAGGCCGCAACCGCCGAACCGAAATTACCCCAGCCGCCGTATACGCCTTCAGCAGTTCCCAATTCGTGCGCCGGAAACCATTCGGACACGATGCGAATTCCGATGACGAAACCGGCGCCGATGAAACCCAGCAGAAAACGCGCTAACGCCGCCTGCGCAAAATTGTCCGCGAATGCGAACATAAAACATGGGATCGAACAGATTACGAGCAGCAACGCGTACATCAAGCGTGGGCCGAAGCGATCGACCAGCATGCCGATAATGACGCGGGCGGGAATCGCGATAGCAACATTCAGTGTCAGCAGTGTTTTCAATTGCTGGGGCGTGAGAGACAGCGAATGACCAATTGCCTGCAACAACGGCGCATGGTTGAACCAAACGATGAACGTAACGAAAAATACCATCCAGCTCAGATGCAGAATTTTCATCTTGCCGGTGAAGTTCAGTAGATTGAAACGTTCGGCTGACATTTGATCCGACCCCTTAATAAATATTCGATAAAAAACGCCCCGTCTCCACAAAGCTGAAATGCTTCGTAGCGAGGAGCGCCTTTGCTCAATGAATTGCGATGTGATGTGCACGCGCGATGTCGTCAACGGCGACAACATCGTATGTCTGCGGCTTAGCGATTGCTGTGCCAATAATATTTTACGAATGAGGCTCAATGACTTGGCACTTTATCGCGGTGCGATAGTCATTGCTGTCGCCCCAGATGTGTGCGGCTTTCTTACTCGATGCGCGCTAATGGCACATCGCATTTCTTTACAACGAAGAATTAGAGATCGAGGGCGATCACATCGATCTGTTGCAGAAAGCGATGCACCTCGTTGGCGGTGAATAATTCGGTGCCCGGATGCAATGTGGTGCCGGTGCCGCATGCAATTCCGAAACGCAACGCATCGACAGCACTTTCACCACGCGCAAATGCATGCACAAGGCCGGCAACCATCGAATCGCCCGCGCCCACTGTCGAGTTCACGTTAACCGCTGGCGCCGTTGCGAAATACGTATTGTCCGGCGCGCATAGCAACGCGCCCTCAGCGCCGAGCGAAACACAGATGTAGTCGATGCCGTCGCGCTGTAATTTTCGTGCCTGCCGCGCCACGGCGTCACGATCGGGCAACGGACTTCCACAGAATTGTTCGAGCTCGTAGCGGTTCGGCTTGATCAGAAAGGGCTTCGCCGGAACGGCGTTGCGCAGCAGGGCACCATACGTATCGACAATGGGCCTGCCCTGCTGTTCGCGCACGCGCCGCGTCAGTTGCGCGTAGATTGTATCGTCGACGCCGGGCGGTACGGATCCGGTCAGTACCGCGATACCGTTTGTACTGGCCGCAATTAAACGCCCGCATAAATTGTCGAGATGATGTTTGCTCAAGGCAGGGCCGATGGCGCTGACTTCGTATTGCGACGCAGTATCGCGCTCCTGCAGGGCGACGTTGATGCGCGTTTCGCCATCGATATGTTCGACATCGAGCCTGCCGATGGCATCGCGTACCAGCCGTTGAAAAAGTTGTCCGATTTCACCTGCGGTAACACAGAAATTGTTAGCCGGCGTATTCAGGATTTTCAGCGCGCGACCGACATTGATGCCGTTGCCGCCCGGATCGTAGCGCACTGCGCGTGCATGGGTTTTCTGATCGGCCAGCAGCCGTCCAATTTCATATGTGGCATCGACGGCAGGATTTAATGTGAGCGTGGCGATTGGGCAAGGGCGCGGCGTGGCTGTCATCGATTAATCGTCGCTGTCGGATGAACATCAGCGCATCTTAACGCGACGTTATACGCAGAACATTGACGCGCTCGGGTTAACCTTCGATAGCCTCGAAGCGGGCGCCGTCGATAAAGGCATCGGGCCCGAGTTGAATATCGCCCCGCGCACCAGCGGTGAACCATGGTTGCGAATGCACGCCTTCAGGCTTGATATCGGCGAGCGGTAAATTTTGCGTGCCGGCGAAAATATCGCGATACAGATCGGAGCGATAAACACGCTTGGCGGTTTCGGCAATATCGCAATCGGCCGGGACCTGCTGCCAACGCTGCATTTGTCGCAAGAACCACTGGGCCTGCGAGCGCCACGGAAAATTCGCTTCGTAACGGTGAAATACATGAAATGCTTCGGCACCGCAGCGCTGTTGCTCGATGCCGGCGGGCAGCTCGCCGGTTAGCGGTAACGCCAGCCAGCTCATCGGTACTTCGAGATAATGACCGCGATCGAGCAACTGCAATGCCGTCGATAAATTTTGTTCGATCCACTGCGCCGCATTGCTTAATGCACGCAATAGCGCCGCGTGCGTTTGCGGATTTTTTTGCGCCCACTGTTCGGTGACGCCGAAGACTTTTTCCGGGCCGTTCTGCCAAATGTCGTAACCGGTCAACAGACATTTACCGAGACCCATACCGACAGCGCAACTATTCCACGGCTCGCCGACGCAGAAACCATCGATATGTTCCAGGCGCAAATTATCGACCATCTGCTGCGGCGGCAACGCGACCAACTTAATATCACTGACCGGATCGATACCGCCGGCGCTGAGCCAGTAACGCAATAAATAATTGTGACTCGAAAACGGAAACACTGTCGCCAGTACCAGCGGCTCCCGACCGCGCTCGCGTCGTTCGCGCACCACTGCGGCCAGCGCTTGCGCGGCTGCGAGCGGTGTATCGGCACGTGCGTGCTGACGCAGCGCACTGAATAGGCTGTTCGAAACGGTAATCGCATTGCCGTTCAGGCCCAGTGAAAACGCGGTGACCATCGGTTTGCGTAACCCACCGATACCGAGACTCGATGCGAGCAGCATCGGCGCGAGCATTTGCGCACCATCGAGCTGACCGATAATGACTTTGTCGCGAATATTTGCCCACGACGCTTCGCAGCTAAGTTCGACTGTTAGACCCTGCGCGGCGAAAAAGCCCTGCTCGCGCGCAACGACGAGCGGCAGACAATCGGTAAGCGGAATGTAACCAAGCCGCAATGAAGTTTTTTCCAACGCCATATCTTCGATTCTCCAGCGCGTCAGCCGTCAAGCAGCTCGAACACCGCGATGATATTTGCGGCGACCTCGGCCAACCGCTGGCCGCGGTCCATCGCCATTTTGCGCATCGCGTGATACGCCTGTTGTTCATCGAGGCCGCGCTGTTTCATCAGCAGCCCTTTCGCGCGATCGATTTGTTTGCGGTCGGCGAGCTGCGAACGGGTTTCTTCGAGTTCACGACGCAGTGCATGAAATTCGCGAAAACGTGCCACCGCGACATCGACAATCGTTTTGACGCGAGCCGGATTTAATCCATCGACGATGTAAGCGCTGACCCCGGCACGCATTGCGCGTTCGATCGAACCGCTGTCGTCGCCTTCTTCGGCAAACATCACGACGGGCCGCGGGTTATCGCGATGCAATGTCGACATGTGTTCGAGCGTATCGCGATCGGGTGATTCGATATCGATGATGATGACATCGGGCTCGAGACGCGCCACCTGTTCGGCGAGACCCGCAGCGCTGCTGAGCCGTGCGATCACTTTGTAATCGTGATCGAGCAATGCCTGTTCGAGCAGCGCCGCACGCGCGGGCTGATCATCGACAAGCATTACGGTTAAAGAAGTTTTCGAGTTGGCGGCCATCGTCAGCTACCTGTCGATGCGCATGCACTATCAATACGCTGCGTTGCGACAGAAAAAAATTTGAATATCGGGAAATATAAAAAGGGTCAATGCAAGCGAGGTGCCAGTGCTCAACCGTGCTGACAAACAGATGATTCGTCTGGCTTCCGGCGATTTTTGAACGTGCACTGCCAGAAAGT
>CBFHCK010000044.1:0-11696 GCA_965653955.1 uncultured Spongiibacteraceae bacterium | reverse complement strand
AATCGACCAGACTGTCGGGAGTCAGCAAGGTGAGGGCGGCGTTACTGAGTTTGCGCCAGCTCGCCTGTTGCAGACCTTCGGTGGTCGGATAGATCGGTGTCAGCGTTGCCGCGATGGGCGGGGGTGCATCGGCATCGATCAATTGATATTCGGGGTGATAAAGCTCCAGCCCGCTGGCCCCGCGCCGCGCTTCGCCGTAACAGCGGACCCGGCTGCCGACCGCCAGCTGTTGCTTCTGCGCGGCCGAAAAATGAAAGAAGCGCAGCGATACCGTGCCAGTGCCGTCCTGGAGCCGACAGATCAGGCTGCGGCGGCGCGTAAACACGATATCGGCGGCGCGCACCTCCCCTTCGATCACGGCATCGGCGCCCGGCTGTAATGCGCCGATCGGCGTGATGCGGGTGCGATCCTGATAGCGCAGCGGCAGATGAAACAGTAGATCCTGCACGGTGTGGATACTGAGCCCGGCGAGTTTCTCGGCCAGGCGCGGTCCGACGCCGTGCAGCGCGGTGACCGCGACGCGGTCGAGCGTGGGCGATGACGAGGTAATTTGGAAACTCACGCGGCGAGCGAGTGTTTCGGGCACAGCCGGATCGCCTGACTCACCACATCGATCGCCTGGTGACGCGGAAACGTCGCGCGCCACGCCAGTGCGACGGTGCGACGCGGCTGTGGCTCGGCGAACGGTCGAATCGCCAGCGTGCCTTTGCCGTAAGGAGCAATTTGCGCGGCGGACAATGGCAGCACGGTGATACCGAGCCGCGACGCCACCATATGCTTCAGCGTTTCGAGCGAGCTGCCCTCGACGACCGATTGCAGTTGCGCATCGGCATTGTTCAGACTTTTGCGCAGCGCCGGGCAGGCGGCCAGCACCTGATCGCGGAAGCAATGACCTTCGCCGAGCAGCAGCACGGTTTCGCGCTCGAGCACGCGCTGCGAAATTTTTTCCTGCTTCGCCAGTGGATGATCGCCCGGCATCACCACCACAAAAGGCTCTTCGTATAACGGCTGCGTGACGACATCGGGCTCGGTAAACGGCAGCGCGATAATGATGGCGTCGAGCTCACCGGCGCGCAGTTTTTCGCGCAGCACGGCGGTGTAGCTTTCCTCGATATACAGCGGCATCGACGGCGCCAGTTTGCGCAGCTCGGGAACGAAGCTCGGGAACAGATACGGGCCGACGGTAAAAATCGCGCCGACCGACAACCGGCTGCCGAGCGGATTCTTGCCTTCATCGGCCAGCTCGCGCAGTTGCTGTGCCTGCTCCAGCACAGCCTGGGCCTGCTCGACGATCTTCACGCCGAGCGGGGTCGCGCGCACCTGATTGCGGCTGCGCTCGAACAGCGCGACATCGAGTTCGTCCTCCAGTTTTTTTATCGCAATCGATAGCGTCGGCTGACTGACGTGACAGCGTTCGGCGGCTTTGCCGAAATGGCCGGTCTGATGCAGCGCGACGATGTAGCGCAGTTCCGTAAGCGTCATGGCGATGAGTACCGTTAATTTGTATTCTCTATCTATTGAGCCGATTTCACTGGTAGGAGTCAATCGTGAGTACACCTGTTCGTGCAAACAAACCAACGCTCTTAGTGATCGGTTGCGGCGATCTGGGCGGCGCGGTGGCAACGCATTTCGCCGCGCGCGATTGGAATGTCGTCGGCGTGCGCCGCAGTGCGCCATCGTTGCCGGGCGTGAAAATGCTGAGCGCCGATGTCACGCAACCGTCAACGTTAACGGTGCTCGACAATCTCGCGCCGGATTTCGTGTTGTTCGTGCTGACGCCCGGTGAATTTACGGATGCCCGCTATCGCGCGGTGTATGTAGACGGCGCAAAAAATTGCTTGGCGCGAATCGATGCATCGCGTTTGCAGCGCGTGTTTTGGGTATCGAGCACCAGCGTTTATCAACGTGGTAAAGAAGAGCACCAGGACGACGGCAGCGTGGTCGATGAGATGAGTGATGCTGCGCCGACGAATTTTTCGGGCAAGCGATTACTGGAGGCCGAACAGGTTGTTGGCAATTTTTCATCGACGCATACGATCGTCCGCTTCGGCGGTATTTACGGCCCGGGACGCGATCGACTGCTGCGGCAATTACGCGAAGGCAAGCGCACGTCGCCAACACCACCGCGTTACAGCAATCGCATTCATCGCGACGACGCAGTAAACATTCTGTGCTTTTTGCTCGAACGCGCAGCGGCACAACAGCCGTTGCAACAGCTCTACCTCGGCGTCGATTCCGAACCTGCATCGCTCGCGGAAATCGAAGCATGGTTTTGCGATGCATTGAAAATCGATTATGAATCGTTAATAGCGAATGGCGCTGAAATGCGCGGCGGTAATCGCCGATGTAGCAGCGCACGTTTGCAAGCGCTCGGTTATCGATTTATCTATCCGACATATCGCGAAGGATTGCCCACACTGCTCGACGCGAACGAGTGTTGATCCAGATCGCTTGCGGCAATTGCGATGATGCGCGAATAATGTGCCGACGACGATCCACTAAGGACATTTCGCAACATGCGCACCTCTTTGCTACGTTGGTTTGGTTGTGGGTTGCTGCTGACCAGCACATTGTTTGGCGTGCAGTCGATGGCGGCGGAAAAAGCATCGGTCGCGAAAGCCGCAGCACCGGGCTTCAGTCAAATCGTCGCCACGCATAAATTACGGGTCGGTACATTTCTTTCCGCGCCGTATGCGATGGCAGGAAAGGACGGCACGTTGATCGGCTCCGAAGTCGATATCGCACAACAGCTCGGTCGCGATATGGGTGTCGCCGTCGAAATCAAACCGCTCGCGTGGGATCAATTAATTCCGGCATTGCAGAACGGTGACATCGATATCATCGTCGCCGGTTTTTCGATTACACCCGAGCGCGCGCTGCAGGTTTATTTCAGCAATCCGTATTCGAGCTCGGGCATCAGCATCGCGACTAATACCAAACTCACCGCGAATTTCAGCAGCATCGAAAATCTGAATCGCGCCGATGTGGCCATCGGTGTCATCGGCGGTACCGTTTCCGAAGAAGCGGCGCGGCAGGTATTTCCGAAAGCGAGCATCAAATTATTTTCCGAGGAAGCGAAAGCCGAAGAAGCATTGGTGAAAGGTTTGCTGCACGGATATGTGCGCGCTGAACCGGTGCCGCGTTTTCTCGCGCTGAAATATCCGAAGGATGTCGATGTGCCGATTGCAAAACCGCTGGTTGCGACGCGCGAGGCCTTCGCGGTTCGTCGCGGCGATCACGATTTCATCAATTATCTGAATGCGTGGATTGTTGCGCGTGAAGCTGACGTGTGGCTGATGAGCACGCATAAATATTGGTTCGAAAGTCTCAGCTGGCAGAGCAAGGTTGCGCAGTGAAAAGATTCGCCGCGATTACGCTGATGCTGTCGAGCTTGGCCGCGTGGTCGGCTGACGGCCCGAAGCCGGAAACGCCGATGCTGAAAGCGGAGCGTTATCGCACGCCGCTGGAGCAGGTGATTGTCACCGTGCCGGCGCCTTACTGGCAGCGCGAAGGCGCACCGCGGTGGGATAAGCCTAAAGTCGAAGTACAAACCGAATCGGCACCGCCACGCCTGCAATGGGCGCCGCGCTATGCACGCGACGAGGCCGACGAATACAAAGAAACGCGCGACACCCAAAATCCCAAACCGCGTGCGAAGTTATTCGAAATTAAATTCTGATTTCGGTTTCTTTTCGTCATCTTCGCGGCTGCGAGAAAAAAATCACAGTTCCAGAATTACTTCGATCTCGACCGCCGCACCGCGCGGCAGTGCCGCTACCTGCACGCAGGCGCGCGCCGGATAAGGCTCGCTGAAAAATTGTTTCATCACGTCGTTAACGCGCGCGAAATCGTTCAGGTCGGTCAGCGAAATATTTACTTTTACCGCGTCGTTCAGCGTGCCGCCCGCCGCATCGGCGACCGCCGCGAGATTTTGAAAAACCCGATTCGTTTGCGCGACCACATCGCCGTCGATCATTTCCTTCGATTGCGGATCGAGCGCGATTTGTCCCGATAAATAAACGGTGTCGCCGACTTTGACCGCTTGCGAATACGGGCCGATAGCGGCCGGTGCTTTTTGGGTGGCAATGATCGTGCGTTGCTTGCTCACGGCAGGTTCCTTTTCCAATTCAGCGAATGATTTTCAGATTGATCTAACGCATCGACTCAGTGGCGAATACGAGCGACTTTCGCAACGCCCGGAATCGTGCGCACGCGTTTCATGATGCGCGCGAGATGGATGCGGTTATGCACGCCGATGATGAGGCGCACGATGCTGATGCGCGGGTCTTCATCGTCGGCGGTGATGCGTTTGATGTTGGCGTCGAGACTGGTGATGCGCGTAGCGAGCATTGCGATGGCGCCGCGATTTTTTTCGAGATCGACGCGAATTTCGCAGGCGAATTCGCCTTGCACATCTTCGGCCCAGCGCAATGGTATCGAGCGTTCCGGTTTGGCGCGCGCATCGACGCTGTTGTGACAGCTTTCGGTATGAATCACCATGCCTTTTTCCGAGCTGATCAGACCGAGAATCGGATCGCCTGGAATGGGATGGCAGCAGCGCGCGTAATTAATCAGCAATCCTTCGGTGCCGTGAATCGCGAGCGGCTCGTGCGTTTGCGGCGTGTTGGCGGCGCTGTCTTTGCCCATCAATAATTGACGCGCAGTAAGAAACGACACGCGATTGCCGATGCCGATTTCTTCCAACACTTTTTCAAATTGATTAACGCCGGTCGTGCGCAGCAGGCGTTGTTTTTGTTCGTCGGAGATTTTATCGAGACCGCTGCCGAGACTGTTCAGCGCGCGTTCGAGCAGACGTTTACCGAGCGATAGCGATTCCGCTTGCCGACAGTGTTTCAGGAAATGACGAATACGTGTGCGCGCACGCGCGGTGACGACAAAGTTGAGCCACGCGGGATTCGGTTGCGCGCCGGGCGCAGTGATAATTTCGACAGTCTGGCCGCTTTGCAAATGTTCCGACAACGGCGCGAGGCGACGATTAATTCGGCATGCGACGCAGGCATTGCCGACATCGCTATGCACCGCATACGCGAAATCGACCGCTGTCGCGCCTTGCGGTAATTCCTTGATCGCACCGCGCGGTGTGAACACATAAATTTCGTCGGGGAATAAATCGATTTTGACGTTTTCGATAAATTCGAGACTGTCGCCGGCGTGCTGCTGCATTTCGAGCAAGCCTTGTACCCAACGGCGCGCGCGTGCGTGACTGCCGGTCACTGCTTCGTTGCCGTTGGTTTTATACAACCAGTGCGCGGCGATGCCGTTGTTCGCCATCTCTTCCATTTCTTCGGTGCGAATCTGAATTTCGATCGGCACGCCTTGCATGCCGAATAACACCGTGTGCAGCGACTGATAGCCATTCGCTTTCGGAATGGCGATGTAATCCTTGAATTGCCCTGGTACCGGTTTATAGAGACTGTGCACACAACCGAGCACGCGATAGCAGGTATCGACGCTGTTGACGATGATGCGGAACGCGTAGATATCCATGATTTCAGAAAACGATTTTCGCTTCGTTTTCATCTTGCGATAAATGCCGTACAGATGTTTTTCGCGGCCGATCACACGTGCTTGATGGCCTTCCTGTTGCAGATAGCGTTCGATCGACGCGCGAATTTTTTCGATGATTTCGCGGCGATTGCCGCGCACCGATTTAATGGCTGCGCGAATACGATCGGCGCGCATCGGATGCATCGCGGTAAAACCGAGATCTTCGAACTCGACACGCATATTGTGCATACCGAGGCGCTGCGCAATCGGCGCGTAAATTTCCAGCGTTTCGCGCGCAATGCGTCGGCGTTTGTCGGGCTGTAATACACCGAGCGTGCGCATGTTGTGCAGGCGGTCAGAAAGTTTGACGAGAATGACGCGGATGTCCTTCGCCATCGCCATCGCCATTTTCTGAAAGTTTTCCGCCTGCGCTTCGGCGCGCGATTGGAATTCGATCTGCGTCAGCTTCGAGACACCGTCGACCAGCTCGGCAACGGCATCGCCAAATTGCACGCCGAGTGCCTCTTTGCTGATGCCGGTGTCCTCGATCACGTCATGCAGCATCGCGGCCATCAGGCTTTGATGGTCCATGTGCATATCGGCGAGGATGCCGGCGACGGCGAGCGGATGCGTTACATAGGCTTCGCCGGTGCGCCGACGTTGGCCGACATGCGCCTGTTCTGCGAAGAAATAGGCGCGTCGGACCTGATCGATTTGATCTTTGGAGAGATAGCTGGCGAGCGTATCGCTCAGCGTATCGATGGTTTGCGCGCGGGGGTTGGCCGGCTTCTGCGGGAAGATGCTGTACTGTTGCATTCTTTCCTCCCCCTTAGGAACGTCTGAAAAACTACTACGCTCGGTATCTGCGGCGCCGGCGGTGCTCAAAATGCTCATTTATTAACGCATAAACTGCGCTTTTTCCGCTCCGGCGGCGTCGCACCTACCTTCGCTCGCTACGTTTTTCAGAGGTTCCTGAGGAAATCTAGAGTACGAGGCCGGCCCGGCTGAATTATTCCAATGGTTCGTCGGGAATCTCGATAACCGCAGCAGCAACTTGTTGTTCTTCTCTGACTTCGTCTTCGACGCGCAAAATTTGTTCCCGATCGATCTTGCCTTCAGCGATCTCACGCAGCGCGAGTACGGTCGGCTTGTCGCCGTCTTCGTGTACCAGCGGATCTTTGCCGCCGACGGCGAGCTGACGTGCGCGTTTACTGGCGACCATCACGAGCTCAAAGCGGTTGTCCACTTTGTCCAAACAATCTTCAACGGTGATGCGGGCCATGCTGCGCTCCTGAAATTCGAATCTGAAGTAGTGCGAGGGTAGAGGTAAGTGTTCGCTGCGACGCTCTGCGCCGGCTGGCGATAAAACGCGAAAGCCGCGCAGTGTAGCAAAAAAGACCTACGATAGCAGCTCGGTCAATAGCTGCCGGTGGCGCTGTTGTTGCTTTTCGAGTCGCAACCGGCCGGCCAGCAGAATCGCGCGCAACTCTTCCAGCGCGGTATCGAAGTTATCGTTGACGACGATGTAATCGGCTTCGGCGTAGTGCGTCATTTCATCGACCGCGGCGGACATGCGGCGCGCAATCACGGCCGCATCGTCCTGGCCGCGCCCCGTCAGGCGCTGTTCGAGTGCGCTTCGCGACGGCGGCAGAATAAAAATCGAGATCGTTTGCGTCAGCAGATGCCGCACCTGCTGCGCGCCCTGCCAGTCGATTTCGAGAATGACGTCGGTGCCGCTGGCGAGTGTTTCCTCGACCCAGCGCTGCGAGGTGCCGTACCGATTGCCGAATACCAATGCCGATTCGAGAAACTCGCCGCGTTCGAGCATTTGCTGGAATACATCCATCGCGACGAAGTGATAATTGACGCCCTCGACTTCGCCGGGTCGCTGCGCACGCGTGGTGTGCGAGACCGAGACTTTCGCGTTCGCCACGGTGGGAATTAACGCTTTCAACAGGCTGGTTTTGCCCGCGCCCGATGGCGCGGAAACGGTGTAAAGGGTACCGGGGCAATGGGCCATGGATGGACTCGTTATTCGATATTTTGAATCTGTTCGCGCATCTGCTCGATCAAAACCTTGAGTTGCACGGCGTTCAGTGTAGTGTCGCTGGCCAGCGATTTCGACGACAGCGTATTTGCTTCACGATTGAATTCCTGCATTAGAAAATCGAGCCGGCGGCCGCAGGGCTCTTTCTGTTTCAGCGCTCGATGCACTTCTTTTATATGTGTTTGCAGGCGGTCGAGTTCTTCTTCGACATCGCTTTTTTGCGCCAGCATCACCATTTCCTGCTCGATGCGATCATTGTTGAGATCGGCGCTCAGCTCGGCGAGCCGGTCGCGTAATTTCTGGCGCTGTGCCGCGATCAATGCGGGCATGTGCTCGCGCACGGTTTTCACGATAGCGGCAACCGCATCGAGTTGCGCGGCGATGTATTGGCCAAGTTCGGCGCCTTCGCGCGCGCGATGCGCCACGAGTTGCTCGAGTGTTTGCTCGAACAAGCCCAGCGCAGCACGTGCGGCTTGCTCTTCGTCGTCGTCGACGGTTTTCAGCACGCCGGGCCAGCTCAGAATTTCGAGCGGATTGATCGGCGCCGTTTGCAACAGGGCCAGCGTGTTGGGCTGCTCCGGGTCGATCAGTTTTTGCGAAACCTGCGCGGTGCATTGCAGCACTTGAACGAGCATGGCTTCGTCGATGTTCAATCGAGTATCGCCGCCGGTCGCCCGCTGTACGCGCAGGCTGCATTCGATCTTGCCGCGCGCCACGCGCGTGCGCAGTTTTTCGCGCAATTCGCCTTCGATCTGACGCAGCGATTCGGGCAGTTTGAAAGTCGGTTCGAGATACCGATGATTAACCGAACGAATTTCCCAGGCGAGCGAGCCCCAGGCATGTTCGGCGGTCTGTCGCGCAAACGCGGTCATGCTTTGAGTCATCGGGATCATCCTGTCGCGGCGGGGCCGGCCATTTTAGCCGGAATTGGCAACGGCAATCGACAAGGGTGCCCCTGTATACTGCGCGCCTTTCTTCTTTCCGCACCTTTCTTCACATCGACTTCATTTAAAGAGGCATCCATGACCCGACCGAGCGGCCGCCAGCCAGCGCAATTACGCGATATCACGATTCAACGCCATTTCACCAAGCACGCGGAAGGCTCGGTGCTGATCACGTTCGGCGACACCAAAGTCATCTGCACCGCCAGCGTGCAGCAGGAGGTACCGCGTTTTCTGCGTGGCACTGGCCAGGGCTGGATCACCGCCGAATACGGCATGCTGCCGCGTTCGACTGGGACGCGCATGGATCGCGAGGCGGCGCGTGGCAAGCAGGGCGGGCGCACCGTCGAAATTCAGCGTCTGATCGGCCGTTCGCTGCGTGCCGCCATTGATCTGACCAAGCTTGGCGAAAACACGATCACGATTGACTGCGATGTGATTCAGGCCGATGGCGGCACTCGCACGGCGGCGATTACCGGCGCGTGTGTTGCGGTGGTCGATGCGCTGCGGTTTCTGCAACGCAAAGGCGCATTACTGCAGGACCCGCTATTGCAAATGGTGGCGGCGGTGTCGGTGGGTATTGTCGATGGCGTGCCGGTGCTCGATCTCGATTACATCGAAGATTCGAATGCGGAAACCGATATGAATGTCGTGATGACCGAAGCCGGCGGTTTCGTCGAAGTGCAGGGCACCGCCGAGGGAGTGCCATTTTCGGCGACCGATCTGCAGGCGATGCTGGATTTGGCGAAGCGTGGCGTGGCGGAATTGAATGGGCTGCAACGCGCAGCGCTGGATCGGGATTAAGCCGCGAACGCGGCTTAATCAGCGCGTTAGATCAGGTGAATAATTCGTAGTCGTAATCCATGATCAGCGGCGCGTGCTGTGCGAATACCTGATTCTTGTAAATCGCGCCGTATTCGACTTTCGAACGCAGACTAGCGGATACCACCTGATAATCGACGCGCCAGCCATCCGCATCGCGGTCTTCGCTTGGCCACCAGGTGAACTCGTCGTTGTCGCCGTTAACTTCGCGGAAGGCATCGGCGTAACCGAGATCGCTGAACAGCGTGTCCATCCACTGTTGTTCTTCGGGCAGCGCGCCGGATATTTCGCGATTGCGCTCGGGTTCCTGCATGTCATCGTCGGTGTGCGCAATGTTCCAGTTGCCGCAAATGAAGAATTCGCGACGCTTGTTGCGCACCTTGTTCAAATGCGCCTGATACTGCTCGAAGAAGCGAAGTTTGCGCGCCTGCATGCCGGCGTCGTTCGGGTAAGCACTGGGAGCGAGCAGGCAGCCGACGCTGATGCGATCGAAATCGGCCTGAATGTAGCGGCCTTCCATATCGAAGTCGGTGAAGCCGAGGCCGGTCATGATCGCTTTCGGCATTGCACGGCAATAGATCGCTACGCCGTTGGTGTTCTTTTCGGCGGCATCGAAAAAATACGCGTTATAGCCTTCGGGGAAAAATACCGGCTCTTGCAGCTCGTATTCCTGTGCGGCGAGATTTTGAACGCAGATGAAATCCGCATCCTGCTCGATAACCCAATCGAAAAAACCGCGCTTTGCGGCACTGCGAATGGAGTCGGCACAAAAACTGATAATACGCATAACGGCCTCGGCGAAGTCGAGGCGCTATGATACCTGAGCCGCTATCCGAACCGTAAACCTTCAAATCAATTAAACGTTGTAACCGGAAGCGTTTAAACCCGAGGGCTGGGGTAAAATGTCGCGGTTTTTACGCAGATCGAAGTGGTAACCGTATTCATGCACGCATATCAGCAGCGCTTTATCGAATTGGCGATCGCCCAACAAGCATTGAGTTTCGGCGAATTCACGCTGAAGTCGGGGCGCGTCAGTCCGTATTTTTTTAATGCCGGCCGTTTCTGTTCGGGTGCCGCACTGTGGCAACTTGGACGCTGTTATGCGGAAACCATCGTCGCGAGCGCGACACCGTTCGATGTTTTATTTGGCCCGGCCTATAAGGGTATCCCTCTCGCTGCGGCGACCGCGTGCGCGCTCGCTGAACAATTCGGGCGCGATGTGCCGTATGCGTACAATCGCAAAGAAGCAAAAGACCATGGCGAAGGCGGCACGTTGGTCGGCGCGAAACTCACGGGCCGCGTGCTGATCATCGACGATGTAATCACCGCCGGCACTGCCGTGCGCGAGGTTGTCGATATTATTCGCGCGGCTGGTGCCGAGCCAGCCGGTGTCGTCATCGGCCTGAATCGGCAGGAGCGCGGCCGCGGCGAGTTATCGGCGATTCAGGAAGTCGAGCGCGACTACGGCATTCCGGTGTTCAGCATTATTAGCCTTGAGCATATCGTGCAGTATCTGCACAATCATGGCGCGGCGGCCGATGTCGAGCGCGTGCAGAAATATCGCAATGAATATGGAGTTTGAGTGGCAGTTACGATTGCCTCCATTCGACCGAATAAAAAGGTGAATCTAGTGAAACGCATTGGGTGCGGCGCAAAACGTATCGCGCTGTTGCTGTCGTTAATTGCCGCAGCGTCGTTGTCGACGGTGGCGCAGGCCAAGCAGCTGTACCGCTACATCAATGAAAAAGGTGTGCCGACGCTCAACGATCACGTGCCGCCGGAATTTGCCAAAAATGGTTATGAAATTCTTTCGCCCGATGGGCGCGTGCTCGAAACCGTTCCGCGTCAATTGACTGGCATCGAAGGCGAGCGCAAGCGCAAATCCGAAGCTGAAGCCAAGCGTTTACGCGAATGGGATAAAAATCTGCTGCTGCGGTATAGCAGCGTCGACGATATTAATGCGGCCCGCGATCGTGCATTGCGCGAAATCGATGTGCGGTTAAGTATTCTGCGCGGTAACTTGCAGGCGACGAAAGCGCAGGTCGAGCACGAGCAGGAAAAAGCTGCCGACACCGAGCGGCGCGGCAGTCAGGTGCCGGAAGCCGTCGTTAGCAATATCGCAAAATTAAAAACGGAAGCGGCAACCATCGAAGATTCGATTGCGGAACGCTTGAGAGAAAAAGAAGCAACCCGCAGCAATTACCAGAAAGACATCGATCGCTTCAAAACCCTGCAGGATGTGGTCGACTATCGACGCAGCAGCTCAAGTGGCGCTGCCGATAATTAAGCGCTCGGATTAACTAAACGCTCTGGCTGCGCGAAATCGGCACAGCTTTGAAGAAACCTTCCATCATCACCGGCCATTGATCCTGCCAATA
>CBFHCK010000043.1:0-11718 GCA_965653955.1 uncultured Spongiibacteraceae bacterium | reverse complement strand
CGAGTAGCGCCACGACCAGCGCTACACCCTGGTTTTTATGGCGGGTTCTGTTCATTCGCCAAACCTATTATGCGATGCACGATTCCGAAATCGTCCGTCTCCAGATCAAACTGCACCGCGAGCGGTAAATGTTTATTTCCCTTTTCGGGCGGCCATTGCTCTATCCACTCTCCGCCGAGCGTTTCATTTTCCGCGTTCGGCGAGCGGCCGTTTAGAAACTGCCATTTCAAACTCTTTACGCCGCTCAATAATTTCACTTCCTGGCGATGATCGTCGTCGTCAACTCTATCGATCACCAACCAATGTTCGCGCCAGACATTGCCTTCGCTATCGAGACGGTAGCGCACGCGCTGCAACGCACTGCGGCGCTGACCGCGCGGGTTATCCCAGCCGGTATGCGTCAGTTCGAGCACGGACTCGTCATCAAGGGTGCCGAGCAAGGCCGGTTGCTCGTCACCGTTTGCATCGAGAATGCTGCGATCGACGCTCTGCCGCAAATCGCGCGTGATCCAACTCACCGCGGTTTGAATATCGCCGACACGTCTAACGGTTTCCTCATGGCGCGATGCCGCATTCATCGCCGTGGTCAAGCCAGCGTACGCCATCACGGCAATGAGGCCGGTAATCGCCATGGCGAGTAACACTTCGATCAAAGTGAAGCCGGCAGCCAATCGTCCCGTTCTCATGGCAGCCGATGATACCGATCGAGAATCGTTGTCAGCGTAGCGAGCGGCGAAGCACTTTTATTTTCTGGGTCACTCTCCTGATCGAACACGGCGATTTCCAATTGAATCGCTCCAGGCTGAGCCGTCTCCTTCGGTTCAGCACGCCAATACCATTTGCGCCCGACCATCTCGTCGACGCCGGAAAATGCGTCGCTCGGAATATCATTGGTGTGCGCATTTGCCAGCAGTGCTAATTCCATCTGATTTTGCGCCACGTAATGCGCGAACAATTTATCGCGCAAATACGCGGTGCCGTCGATTTGCCGCATCATCGCCACCAAAATACCGGTGACCGCGAGCGCAACGATGGCGACGGCAACCAACACTTCGACGAGCGTGAAGCCGCTGTTAGTTGTTTTCATCGTTCTGCCCGATATCCAACTCGATTCGCCCGAGCGCATCGGAGCGAACAATCGGTCCATGTTCGTCACCGGCAAAACGCAGCTGCAATACAAACGGTGTCACTTCGCCGCCGGGTGCCAGCCAGATGGTCGGCGTGATCGCTTTATTTTGATCATGTGTTTTATTTTTCTCATCTTCGGACGGCGGCTCCGCAGGCAGCGGCTCGATTAATTGTTCCGAGCCATCGATTTCCAATCGCGCGGTGATGTTGTCGGCAAAATGCGTTTCACGCGGAATCTCGTTTGGCGCCTCGGGACGCCAACCCTGCTCGCTCAGACGCAGAAAGCGGTATGCGATATGTTCGCCTTCGGCATTCGTTACGCGATAAATCTGCACGCCCCACGACTCGCGGCCTAAAATTGCTTCGTCTTCAACCTGCGCGATGGCGTTGGCGAAATCGCGCGCGGCATTGCGTAATTGCTGTGGCTTGTTGTCGCCGAACGACAAACCCACGATGGCCACCGCCAAACCGATAATCACCACGACGACCAGTAATTCGAGCAGCGAAAATCCGGCGTGGCGTAAGCGCACGATTACTGCTGCTCTTTCGATTCGCTCTGCCAGTTGCCGATATCGGCGTTCTGCTCTTCACCGCCGGTCACACTATCCGCACCGAGCGTGTACAGATCATATTCACCGTGACCGAATTCGGCGGGATTCAAATATTTATAGGCATTACCCCACGGATCTTCCGGCATCCGCTCCAGATAACCATTTTTTTTCCAATTGCGAGGCACTGGATCGATGGTGGGTTTTTCGACGAGCGCGCCGAGCCCTTGCTCGGTCGTCGGATAATTAAAATTATCGAGTTTGTATAACTTCAACGCGGTTTCTATATTTTTGAAATCCGCGTGCACTTTTTGAATGCGCGCCTCGTCGGCGCGCTGCAATACATTCGGCGCGACGATACTGACCAACAGGCCGATAATCACTAGCACGACGAGAATTTCGACGAGGCTGAAACCGTGAATCTGTTTGCGTGAGCTCACACTGTGTTCCTCAATTTTTTGCTACGCAGCTCACTATGGCTACGCAGCCGTTACGCGACTAATTTATTCATCTGAATAATCGGCAGCAAAATCGCCAGCACGATGGTGCCGACAATCACCGCCATCAGCACCACCATCGCCGGCTCCATGATCGCCATCAAACCGCCGAGCGTCATTTCCAATTCGCGCTCCTGATTCTGCGCAGAACGCGCCAGCATTGCTTCGAGTTCACCGCTCGCTTCACCGCTGGCCACCATATGCACCATCATCGGCGGGAACAATTCGGTTTGCGCCAATGCGCGATTCAGGCTGCTGCCCTCCTGCACCGAATTCGCAACCTGCCGGCTCGCTTCGCGCAATTCGAGATTGGTGAGTACCTCACCGGCGATACGCAAGCCTTCGAGCAGCGGCACGCCGCTCGACGTCAAAATGCTCAGCGTCGAGGCGAAACGCGCGGTATCCATTGCCACCAGCAATCCGGATATGAACGGAATTTTTAACAACACCCGATGCCAAATTCGGCGACGCTTCGGATCGCGCAATAATCGCCGCAACGACCATATCGCTGCGATGATCAATACCAATGCGATCAGCGCGTAATGGCTGAAAAAATAACTGACCGCGATCAACGCTTTGGTTAATGCCGGTAATTCTGCCTTTGTATGCACGAACAGACCGACTAGCTGCGGTACGACAAAAATCATCAATAACGAAATAACGCTCACCGCCACCAGCATCAGAATGATGGGGTACACCATCGCCATTTTTAATTTTTGCTGCGTGTACTGCCGGTTCTCGGTGTATTCGGCGAGGCGCTCCATGACGGTGCCGAGAAAACCCGCGCTCTCGCCGGCACGCACCATCGCGCGATACATTTCGTTGAATACGCGCGGAAATTCCCCGAGCGCATACGCGAGCGTGTGGCCTTCGACGACGCGAGAGCGCACTTGTAGCACTAACGCTTTTACTCTGGCGCGACGCGCCTGTTGCGCGGTGGCGGAGATCGCTTCATCGAGCGGAAGATTGGATTGAATCAACGTAGCCAGTTGCCGCGTCAGCAGCGCTAAATCGCGTTGGCTCAAGCGTGCTCGAAATAACCCGTGCCAGCCGCCAATGGCTTTCTCTTTCGCACTACTGCTCGATGCGATGACTTCGACCGGCTTCAGATCGCGCGCGCGCAATTGCGTGCGCACGTGTCGCTCCGAATCGGCTTCGATCACCCCCTTGATCAGTTTGCCGCTGGTATCCAGCGCGCGGAAATTGAAGGCGCTCATAATTAGCCCGACGTCACTCGCAGCACTTCTTCGAGCGTAGTTTGTCCCGCCAAAATGCGGCGACGCCCATCGTCGACGATACCGGGGTTGCGCTCGCGCGCGTACGCGACCATCAATTGCTCGCTGGCGCGTTCATGAATCATTGTGCGCAGGCGTTCGTCGATTTCGATGAATTCATAAATGCCGGTGCGCCCGCGATAACCGCTCTTGTTGCACAAAGCGCAGCCGGTTGCGCGAAACAGCTGCGGCGGCCCTCCGCCGTTTGACGATGCATGAGGCGCATCGAGTTTCAATAATTCGCAGGTCGACGCATCCGGTGTATACGCTTCTTTACACTCGTTACATAGCAAACGCACCAGACGTTGCGCCATTACTGCGAGCAAACTCGACGACAGCAAAAACGGTTCGATGCCCATGTCCTGCAAACGCGTGATCGCGCCGATCGCAGTATTCGTATGCAGCGTCGACAACACTAAATGGCCGGTGAGACTCGCCTGCACCGCAATCTGCGCGGTTTCGCCGTCGCGAATTTCGCCGACCATCACCACATCCGGGTCCTGCCGCAGAATCGCGCGCAGCCCACGCGCAAATGTCATGTCGACTTTTGGATTGACCTGCGTTTGGCCGACGCCCGGCAATAAATATTCGATCGGATCTTCGATGGTCAAAATGTTGCGCGATGCATCGTTAATAAACGTAAGTCCTGCATACAGCGTCGTCGTTTTACCGGACCCGGTCGGGCCGGTGACAAGCACGATACCGTGCGCTGTGTGCAGTGCGCGGCGATAACCGCGCAACACCTGCTCGTTCATGTGTAATTGTTCAAGCTGCAATTGGCCGGCTTGTTTGTCGAGCAGACGCAATACCACGCGCTCGCCATGCGCGGAGGGAATCGTCGATACGCGAATATCCACCGCATGACCGGCGAGACGGATCGAAATACGGCCGTCCTGCGGCACGCGTTTTTCGGCAATATCGAGTTTCGCCATCACCTTTAACCGCGATACCAACAGCGGCGCGAGCATGCGTTTTGGCGACAGCACTTCGGTGAGCACACCGTCGACGCGGTAGCGCACAGTCAATTTGTCTTCAAAGGTTTCGACGTGAATATCCGAAGCCTTTTCGCGTACCGCCTGCGACAGAATTGCGTTGATCAAACGGATCACCGGTGCATCGTCTTCGGCGTCCATCAGATCGGAAGTTTCCGGAATTTCATCGGCGAGCCGCGACAGGTCGATATCCGAACCCATGTCTTCGGCTGCTTGCGCGGCTTCGTTGTTGTCTTTCTGAAATGCGCGCGTCAAATACTGCTGAAACTGTTCGGTACTCAACGCCTGCCATTGCAATGGCACATCGAGCACACGGCGCAATTCGAACATCACATCGGGTTTCAAACCGGGGCGATACCAGACGCGGAGCGGTTCCGCGTCGAGTTCGAGCAATACGCCGTGGTGCTGTGCGAATGCGAACGGCAATTGACGGCGCGCAGGTCTACGGGCACCGGCAGACTCCGCGACCGCAGGCTCTGCAGGAAGCATTTCGTTCACTGCGCGGCCTCGGCGGGCGTTGCATTATTTTGCACTTCCGCAGGAGCCGGAACCGTAGCGGGCGCCGCAGTCTCAGGCGGCAACTGACTGACGTTCATCAAATCGCGCTGATGTTTTAACTGCTGCATTTCCTCCAGTTTTTTTAATTGCTCTTCCCATTCGGGTAGCAGCGGCAAATCGCGTCTATCGAGGAAATCGGAACCGCGATTACGCACGGTCAGCTGTTCATCGCGAATGTAGCGATATTTTTCGCCGGTGGCGCCAGTGAGCGCCCGGCCTTCGCGAATGATGACGGGCCGCAGGAATACCATCAGATTAGTTTTCATTTTGGTTGACGAATTGCTGCGGAATAAACGGCCCATTACTGGAATATCGCCGAGCAGCGGCACCTTCTGCGCGGTTTCCTGCACGTCATCCTTGATTAAACCGCCGAGCACGATGATCTGACCGTTATCGGCCAACACCTTGCTTTCAATTTTGCGCTCGTTGGTGATTACGTCGGCAGCATCGACGCTGCTTGCTGCGCCGGTGAGGCTCGACACTTCCTGGAAAATTTCGAGCACCAGCGAATCGCCATCGTTGATATGCGGTGTGACTTTCAATGTCAGGCCGACATTTTCCCGCTGAATGGTTTCGAAGGGACTGCTCACCGATGAGGCGTTACCCGTGCTGGTGTAAGAGCCCGTGCGAAACGGCACTTCCTGACCGACGACAATCGATGCCTCTTCGTTATCGAGCGTCAGCAGCGACGGCGTCGACAGAATATTCGCATCGGAATTTTGCTGGAGGGCGTTCAACACTGCGTTGAAGCTCAAGTTATCGGTAACTCGACCAATGCCCAATACCTGCCCTTTGTTCTTGCTCAGTACATCGCCGAGCGCAAGACGCGGATCGACCGTGGTGGTGCTGCCCGTTCCCGTCGTCGGCAATACGCCGAATGCTGCGGCAGCGGTACGGCCCAATAAGCCATCGCCCATCGACGAGCTGCCATAGGCGCCCGATGAGTTTGAAAACATCCATTGAATGCCGAGGTCGCGCTCCT
This sequence comes from uncultured Spongiibacteraceae bacterium, assembly GCA_965653955.1. Lineage (GTDB taxonomy): Bacteria > Pseudomonadota > Gammaproteobacteria > Pseudomonadales > CAMLJR01 > CAMLJR01. Next base: position 5,739 of record CBFHCK010000043.1, on the reverse strand, counting down.
TGGTGCCATTCATCTCTACGATGATCGCTTCGACCAGCACCTGCGCACGGCGAATATCGAGTCGCTCGATTACCGATTGCAGCGACGCCATCACGTCGGCGTCGGCGGTAATGATTAATGAATTGGTACCTTCATCGGCTTCGATCGACGCTTTCGTTTTACCACCACTCGCTTGCGCTGCTTGACCGGGCTGCATTTGCGAAACGTTCTGCATCACTTTATTCAGCACGTTCGCGAGATCTTTTGCCTTGGCGTACTGCAAGTAATGCACTTTGACATTGCCGCTTTGCGCGAGCGGGCCGTCGAGATGCGCGACGAGCACACGCACGCGCTGACGCTGCATATCATCGCCGCCAACCAGAAGGCTGTTAGTGCGTTTGTCGGCTACGAGCACCACGCTTTTTCCGGCCACTTCACCCTGACCTTTGCTCGCATCGGCCTTATCCAGTTGTTCGAGCATGCGCACGACTTCTTCCGCCGACGCGTGTTGCAGACGGATGATTTCGGTTTCGCCGACAGCGGCTTTATCGATGCGCTCGATCACCGCGCGAATGCTCGCGATATTCGAAGCCATATCGGAAATGATGATCGCATTGCTCGGCCCATACGCCGCCATGTGCGCCTGTTGCGGCGCCAGCGGACGCAATACCGGGATCAGCGTCGCCGCAGAAATATTGCGCAGCTGAATGACCTCGGTGACGATTTCGCTGTTATCGCGCTGATTGTTTCCGGACACGACCGGCGCACCGGACGAGCGCGCATCGCGCGACGGCAGAATCCGAATCACGCCGTTCGATTCAAGCGCGGTAAAACCGTTGACGTCGAGAATCGATAAAAACAGATCGTACAGTTGCTGCTGCGTCAGCGGCTGCGACGAAATAACCTGCACGCGACCTTTCGCTTTTGGATCGACGATGATGGTCTTGCCAGTGGCCTGACCGACAAAGCGCACCACTTCCTCAAGCTCGGTGTCCTTGAAATTAACGGTCCAGGTTTGCTCGGCCCAAAGCGGCGCAACAGATAACAACATGACAAGCGCAAGGAGCGGCTGGCGAATCATCCGCATCGGTGTTTTCACTTCATTTCCTTTAAATAAAAATTTTAATAATCGAATAAATAATCGTTTTTATTGGACGCTTTGAGCGTGCGTGCAGCACTCAAATAAAGGTCAATCAACAGGGCCTCCATCGTCGGACGCCTCCTGATCGAGCGAAACATGCAGTTGCGTGCTTTCGCCGCCGCGCTGCACGGTAATCGATGCCTCGCGCGCGCTGCGCAGCACGTTGTACAACTCAAGCGCGCTCTGCGGATTCTGTAGCGAAATACCGTTGACGCTGGTGATGACATCGCCGGGCTTCAAGCCGAATTTGGCAAACTGCGCCGGATCGCGACCGGGGTTCACGCGATAACCGGCGAGCTTGCCGTTGTCCATTGCCGGCGCCACCTGAATCACATCGGCCAATCCGGTCGGGTTCTGATAGAGCTGCTGACGGTAGCCAACCGCCGCGTTGGTCACCTGCGCATCGTCGCGCAAATCGACATCGCTCGAAGGCATCGACGTAACGGGCGCCGATGATGACGATTGATTGCTGGCGTTGGGGTCGTACAGCCACAGCGTTTCATGGCGGCCGTTGTTGTCGATGATGGCACGATCGACGAGCACCTTGCTCAACACCACGCGGCCGCCGCCGGGAAGCTGTTCGCCAATCGCGAATTGCTGTTGTTTGCCATCGGCTTGAATAAAAGCGCGCGCCTGGGTGGGCTCGCTGGATGCGATGATGCCGAGCAATTGCAGATTAAGCGTGGTTTCCTGCGCCTGCTCTTCGACGACGGCAACCCGCGGTTGCGCGCCGACTTCGCCAAACAGATGCCATCCCACCATTTTTTCCACGTCGACTACAGGCGTTGGCGATGGCGCGTTAACCACCGCAACATCGACCGGAACAGCGTTAGTGCTCGCAGAAGCTAACGGCAGCATCAACCAAATCAATCGCGCCAGATTGGCGATGATCCATGCGGCGAGCATTGCGATGAGAATATTGCGCCAACGCTCGACACCCAGCGCGGCGGCGCGCTGCCACAACGGTGCGAGCCACCGCAGCCACTGCTGCTGCAGACGCAACCAATTGGCATTGATGGCAGGCGATGGCAATGTGATCCCTCTTTCATTGTTATGAGCTGCAGCATTATAGGTAGCGGTTTCCGCAATAGGAAATTGACGCTGCGCCACTGCGCACCAGCTCACGCGGCGCCCGAGTCGAGCGAAAAACCTTGTCGTTGGCACTGCGGTACCCGGGATGCGCTTTCGGAGGTCCTGCACTGTATTTCCAATGTGTTAAAAACCGATGACATCGCCGCCCCTCCCTAGCCTCCCATCCTCGTTTCGTAATCGTTTGAATGGACGATGTTGCTCGTGCCGGTCGCGCCTAAGTTGGCGTGACCTCATACAGGCGGGATAAATAACATGAATACGAACCGTTTTCCGGAAGGGGTCGCGCTCGTCATCGGTGGCAGCGGCGGCATGGGCGCGGACATTTGCGCAACGCTGGCGCTAGCCGGTAGCGATATCGCATTGACCTATCGCGGCAATCGCGAACGGGCCGAACAGACCGCCGACAAAATCCGCCAATCGGGCCGAAGCGTTACGATTCATCAACTCGATATCAGCGATGAACCTACCGTCGCGGCAGCCGTTCAGGAAATCACGAAGACCAAGCGCATCCACACCGTTGTGCTGGCGAATGGCTCGGATATCAAGCAACCGCTGATTCGGGATTTAACGCCGCAGGATTGGCGCAAAGTGATCGACGCCGACGTCAACGGATTCTTCAACGTGCTGCATTACACGTTGCCGGCGTTAAAAGCGGGCGGCGGTGGATCGTATGTACATCTGAGCTCGGCAGGTCTCGAACGCTGGCCCGATGGCGATGTGCTGTCGGTATCGCCGAAAGCATGCATCGAATCGCTGCTGCAAGGCGTCGCGAAGGAAGAAGGCAAACACGGCATTCGCGCCAACTCGATCGCCGTCGGCGTTATCGAAACCGGCATTTTTTTGCGGCTGTGGGCGGAAGGCGTGTTCGATGAAAAATGGAAAAGCGCCGTGCTGAAAAACCTGTGTTTGAAGAATTTCGGCAAACCGGAAGACATTTCCGAGGCGGTGCTTTATCTGGCCACCGCGAAATATGTCACTGGTCAGATGATTTCCGTATCCGGCGGCTACGGCGTTTAAATCGCCGCCCGCCTGTTAAGTTGATGACGTTAAATCGACAACGGCTTAATCGATCGCCGAAGGAAACTGCCGAATCCCGAGGCTATCGATCTCGCCCAAATAGATGCCGAATTTGCCGGCGCGCAATTCCTGATAGTAACGGCGCGTCTGCTCCTCAACCTCGGGATACGCGAACTGCCCCCACGGCATTTCGTCTTCGGCCATCAAGGCAACTTCCAGCGCTTCTTCTCCAACCCCGTGAAAAGCGCTGCTCATCTCGCCGCGAAATACGATGTGGATTTCATTCATATGCGTCAGCGCGCCGACGATATAAAGCGACAGCTTTTCCTGCGGAATATCGACCAGCGTTTCCTCGCGCAATTCGCGGGCGGCAGCGGCGCGCGGCGTTTCACCTTCCTCCATAAAACCCATCGGCGCCCCCCATAACCCGGCACGCGGCTGGTTGGCGCGGCGCATCCATAATGCTTTTCCTTGCCACGAGACCATACAGGACACCAGTACGGCCGGGTTGCGGTAATGGATATAGCCGCAGGCGGGGCAACACATGCGCTCGCGTGAGTCACCTACCGGAATCTGAGGGCGCAACGCCGTGCCGCATTGAATACAGAAATTGATTTTGGTCATGCTGATCTCGTTTCGTAGCCGCGGCAGTGTAACCGATCGACCCGCAGGGTTAGAAACCACTCGTTCGATCTGCCGGCCAAGCAGATTATTTTATAGGCCATTCGTCTTATAAAATGGATTAACGCTCTCAGACGTGATTCAATTTGTGCCTTGATAGATTTATCAGCGAGCGGAGATTCACGATGGACGATAAAACACCCGAACAAGCGATTATTGACGGCAGCGCCTGGGCTGAGTTTTGCGATGCGCTGAAAGCGGCAGGCAATGTGATCATGCGTCCGGAAGCACCAGCGGATGCATTTACGCGTGCCGAGGGTTTCCGCTACCTCACGCGGTTGCTTCGCGCCGGCCTGGAAAATGCCATCGAATTCAACGATCCACGGTTTCCCGAGTTTTTCCAGCTGGCGAATGAAACGATCAAGATTGGCAACGACAATCCGGACAATTACTACCAAAACGTCAATGTCAGCGGAAAATACGATTACCGCATTTGGGGCACGCGCGGCACCGTCAACTATCTGAGCCTCGGCACCAAAGGCGGCGGTTACGACAAGGGCGGAACCATGGAAGCGACCGGCCAGATCAACGGCTCCGATATGCAAATCAACCCCGACGGCACTTTCGAAATTTTGGTGAGCGCAACGCCCAAGCCCGGTAACTGGCTGCCGATGCAGCCGCATACGAATTCGATCGTGGTGCGTCAGACCTTCAACGATCGCACGCGAGAAACACCGGCCAAATTGCATATCGAATGCCTTAATGCCGAAGGCGATAACTATCTCGACCCTGCGCAATTCGCGCAGCAATTGCAAAAATCCGTGCGCTTCGTGCGCGGCACTTCGAATCTGTTCGTCGACTGGATGGAAATTTACCGGGCGCATATCAACAAGCTGCCGTCCGACGATCAGGAGCGCTGCGTCGCGGCAGGCGGCGATCCATGTATTCATTATTTGCAAAGCTTCTGGAAGCTCGCACCCGACGAGGCCCTGCTGATTCACGCGCGCACGATTCCGAATTGCCGCACGTGGAATTTCGAATTATCGAATTACTGGATGGAATCGCTCGATTATCGCTACTACAAAATTCACGTGAATAAACACACTGCTGTTTACGAAAAGGATGGCTCGGTGAAAATCGTCGTAGCCCATCAGAATCCGGGACCGAAATATCCGAACTGGTTGACCACCACCGGACACGATCAGGGCGGTATGCTGTTTCGCTGGGTGGAAGCCGATTCACATCCACCGGTGGATACCGAAGTCATTAAATTTGCCGATCTTTGATCGCTGCAAATATTTACTCCCGATAAATAAAAAGGGCCGCGAAGGCCCTTTTTATTTTGTTTATTTATGCCGCGAAAAATTTTTATTGCAGCATCGCTCTTTATTGCAACACTAAAAATAGCGCAGTGCTGCCGCGCACGACCTGTAGCAGCAATTGTTTCGAGGAAGCGTTGGCGGCCTTCCTGAATTCTTCGAGCGAATGAATTTGCGCCCGGTTGACCGACACGATCACGTCCCCCACTTGCAGGCCGGATGACTGCGCAGCAGAACCTGGCTCGATGCCGACGACTCTGATGCCTTTGCCATCGTCGCGCGATTCGAGTTTTGCGCCTCTGAGAAATGGATGCACATCTGCTGCACCGGCAGTTTCCGCGCTCGGCGCGGCGATTTTCACATCGACCGTTTTACTGCTGCCATCGCGCAGCACGGTCAACTTCACGCTGTCGCCAATGCGGCGCGAACCGATCTCGTTGCGTAATTCGGCCGCGCTTTCAATCGCATCGCCATCGACGCTGACCACAATATCGCCGGCCTGCAAACCGGCTTTCGCGGCAGCGGAGCCCGGTTGCACCTGCGAAATCACAACGCCGCGCTGGCTTTCGC
>CBFHCK010000042.1:0-11752 GCA_965653955.1 uncultured Spongiibacteraceae bacterium | reverse complement strand
GATACGGTTAACTTCCGAGATCAACTGGCTGGCTTCTTGTTGCAGCGCAGCGCGTTCGGTAGCGCCGTTCGAGCCGTTGGCGGATTGGATCGCCAGTTCGCGAATACGCTGCATGGCGTTGGTGGATTCTTCCAGCGCGCCTTCAGCGGTTTGCGATACGGAGATACCGTCGTTGGCGTTACGAACTGCTTGGTTCAAGCCACGGATCTGCGAGGTAAATTTGTTGGAAATTGCCAGGCCGGCAGCATCGTCTTTCGCGCTGTTGATACGCAGACCGGAAGACAGACGTTGCAGCGAGGTTTGCAACGAACCTTGTGAACGGTCCAGGTTGCGCTGTGCGTTCAGGGACGACAGGTTGGTGTTGATAATCTGAGCCATGTTTTTTCTCCTGACTCCCTGGCGATCTTGTCGTGCGGGAGACTTGTTGGACTTGTAGTGTGGGGGACCACACCGCCGAGAGCTTCTCTCACTGAGTTGTATCGGCGCCTTTTCCGGTAGCTTTAATTTTTTGTTTAGATTGAATCGTTATCGGTTTTTGAATAACTGATGGTTTTGGGCATAGCGTCATTCCTGTCCATGTTTCATCGTCATCTCGCTTTCGGCATTGACGTGTCGGTATATTAAAGAAGACACCCTTCGCGCCAAGCAAAAATAGCGTTGGGCCGTTAAAGTTATCGGCAACATGGCCGTTAATGTTTAGAGCGAAATCAACTTGCCGTTTCGCGCTTTAAAAATTCAGTCTTTCTATACTACCGCTCACAACACCGCGCCCGCGGGAGGACATCAGCATGGTCGGCCAACGCGCTTTATCACAATACAAACAGGTCAATACCGCCGCAGCTGTCGAAGGCGCATCGCCGCACAAGTTGATTCAAATGCTGATGCTGGGGTGTTTGCAACGTATTGCCGAAGCTAAAGGCGCAATCGTGCGTAACGACGTAGCGCTCAAAGGCGAAGCAGTCGGCAAAGCGATGAATATCATTTCCGGCCTGCAAGCGAGCTTGAATAAGGAAGTCGCTGCCGCGCTGCCGCAACAATTGGATTCGCTGTACGATTACATGCAGCATCGATTGCTGGAAGCCAACATGAAAAACAGCATCGAGCTGTTGGATGAAGTTGCCGAATTAATGCGGACAGTAAAAGAAGGATGGGACGGAATCGAACAGGCAGCAATTCAGCGTTGATGGGTTTTTAGCGCTGCGAACCGCTTCTCTGAACACCTGATACTGGCGTCGGCCAAAAAAACAATCGAGGATATCGCGCTTCCGCAGGCCGGTATCCCATTCGAATGGCACCGAGCAAATGACGTCATCGATCGATGAAGCAAGATCCGTCGATGTCGCGCCAGTCGTATTGGTTGTCGAAGACAACCCTGTCGAACGCGCGCTCATTACACGGATTCTCAATGTCGCTGATCTCAGTGTGATTGCGGTTGAGTGCGGGCAGGCCGCGCTCGATCATGCTCTGAGCGATGATCCCGATTTAATCCTGCTCGACGCATTGCTGCCCGATATCGTTGGCTTCGATGTCTGTCGCGAACTCCGCAAACATCCGCGCTTACGTTTTATTCCCATCATTATGTTGACCGGCCTCGACGATGTTGCATCGATCGATCGTGCGTACGACGCCGGCGCCACCGATTTCATCACCAAGCCGATCAATCACGCATTGCTTGTGCATCGCGTGCGTTATCTGTTGCGTACCAGCTTGATGTTCGAAGAATTACGACTCGGCAAAAAATCTCTGGCCAGCGCGCAACGCATCGCCAAACTCGGCCATTGGGAATTCAATATCGATCGCCCTCGAGTGCGATTTTCCGAAGAGTTCTGCCAACTGTATCGAATCGATGCGCAGCAGTGCGGCAACAGCTTTCAATGCTTGCTCGACGTGTGCCACGCGGAAGATCGCGCGCAAGTCGAACAATCGATATTCGGCGCCATTCGCAACAGCGGCGGCGATCGCGTCGAGCATCGTGTGTGTTATTCGGATGGCAGCGAGCGCGTTATGGAAATGCATCTCGCGGTAATTCCTGACGAAGACGACACGCGGCATCTGCTCGGCATCAGCATGGATATCACTGCGCGCAAGGAAACCGAACGCGAAGTGTTGCGGCTGGCGTATTTCGATCGGTTGACGGGTTTGCCGAATCGCTCGCTGCTCGAATTAATTCTCGATCAGGAAATCCCGCGCGCGCATCTGGCGGGGCAGGCGGTAGCGGCTATTTGTATCGATCTCGATCTGTTCAGTCGCGTCAACAACGCGATGGGACACAGCGCCGGCGATGCGGTGCTGCGGCAGATCGCGCACCGGTTGGGTCGATTGATCAATGCGCCAGCGCCGCAGTTTTTGCTCGAACGTCTTTCCCTCTCGATGGATCTGAATGGTTCCTGGCGAAACGGGTTGGCTGCCCGGCTCGGCGGCGACACGTTCGCGCTTTTATTGTCGGGCGATCACCTGCGCCAGGCGGCGCTGGATCTCGCGCAGTCGGTGCGGCAATTGTTTCATCAGGCATTTTTATATCGCGGTCAGGAAATGTTTGTGACGGCGAGTATCGGTTTCAGCTGTTCGGATTCCGCGACCGTTGCTGCCGAAATGTTGCTGCAGCAGGCGGATATGGCGTTGCGCGAAGCAAAGGCCGAAGCGCGCAGCGATATTCGCGAATACCATCGCGGGCTCGTTGCGCAAGTATCGACGCAGATGTCGATCCAGAGCGATTTGCGCAAGGCGCTGCGCAGCGGCGAATTCATGGTCTTCTATCAACCGAAAATTGCATTGCGCAACAATGTCGTTACCGGTTTTGAAGCGCTGATTCGTTGGCGTCATCCGGTACGCGGCAATATTTCGCCGATCGAATTCATTCATGTCGCCGAAGAAACCGGGCAAATCGTCGATATCGGTCGCTGGGTATTGCAGACGGCGTGTTATCAGTTCCGTCTTTGGCTGGAGCGCAAGCTGGTGAGCGGGCGCATTGCGGTGAATATTTCGGCGCGACAATTTCGCGAAGACAATCTGGCGGCAATGGTGTTGACCGCATTGGCCCAGGCGGGATTACCGCCGCGCCATCTTGAACTCGAAATTACCGAAGGGGTGTTGATGTCCGACCCGCATGCGGCCGATGTTATCGCCGAGCTGCGCAGCCACGGTATTTCGATCGCGCTCGACGATTTCGGTACGGGCTATTCCTCGCTGAGTTATCTGACGCGTTTTCCTATCGATACATTGAAAATCGACCGCTGCTTTGTCAGTGAAATCAATTACGAATCGGAACAGGCAGCGATCGTTACTGCCGTAACCAGCCTTTCTCATCGCCTCAATCTGAAGGTCGTTGCGGAAGGGGTCGAAACGGATAGCGAGTTGCAGGTCATTAGCGATCTGAGCTGCGACGAAGTGCAGGGAAACCTGTTCTGCCAGCCATTGGCCGCTGCCGACATCGAGCGCTGGTTGGAGCAGTACTCGGGCGAAAAATCGTCAAGCAGGTCAGCAAGTTGACGCCGTTCATCGTCGTGTGGAACTATTTCACGCCATAAATTTGACCCGTCAAAAATACTGGCTACCCTTCTAGAGGCTCCCAACGCTAGCTGGCTGGGAGACTGCTAGTGCTAACCGGCCCTGGCCACCATCGGCGATTTCCATTCTCTTTGCTGCCGCCAGATTTCTATCGCTAGAGGCGTTTACATGTGGGAAGAAAAGCAAGTCGTCGTGATCGACGACGATAACCAGCGCCGTCACGATTTCTGCGTCATCCTCGAATTCCTCGGTGAGAACCCTCGCGCCTTCACCTGCGATGAGTGGTCGGCCCTGCTCCGCGATGCGAATGCCCGCCAAAACAGCCGGGCGGTGGGCGCAGTGCTGCTCGGCAATGTCGGGCAGCGTGCGTTGAGCAACACACTGGGCGATATTCACGAGTGGGACACCACGGCGCCGGTCATCATTTTTGGCGACGAACCCGCCGATGAGATCGAGAATGCCGAGCTGCGGCGCAAAGTCATCGCCCATTTGGACTTCCCACCGAGCTACAACAAACTGCTCGATACGTTGCATCGTGCGCAGGTCTATCGCGAGCAGTTCAGCGGCCATAGCCACCGTTCCCAACAGCGCGATCTGCAATTGTTCCGCAGCCTCGTCGGCACCAGCCGGCAGGTGCAAAAAGTCCGCGAGATGATGGCGCAGGTCGCCGATAAAGAAGTCACGGTGTTAATCACCGGCGAATCCGGCACCGGTAAAGAAGTCGTCGCGCGCAATCTGCATTACAACTCGCATCGCCGTCACAAACCGTTCGTGCCGGTGAATTGCGGTGCTATTCCGCGCGAACTGCTCGAAAGCGAATTGTTCGGCCACGAAAAAGGCGCTTTTACCGGCGCGATCACCAGCCGCGCAGGGCGTTTCGAAATGGCGCAGGGCGGCACCTTGTTTCTCGATGAAATCGGCGATATGCCGCTCGATATGCAGGTGAAAATCCTGCGTGTGTTGCAGGAGCGCAGTTACGAGCGCGTCGGCAGCAACAAGAGTATTCCGACCGATGTGCGCATCATCGCGGCCACGCACAAAGATCTTGAAGGCATGATCACAGAGGCGCGCTTTCGCGAGGATTTGTACTATCGCCTCAATGTTTTCCCGATCGAAATGCCGGCGCTGCGCGAGCGCATCGAAGATATTCCGCTACTGCTGAACGAATTGATCACACGGCTCGAAACCGAGAAGCGCGGTTCGATCCGATTCAATTCGGCGTCGATCATGTCGCTATGCCGCCACGAATGGGCGGGCAACGTGCGCGAGCTGGCGAATCTGGTTGAGCGCATGGCGATTCTGCATCCGTATGGTGTCGTCGGCGTGCAGGACCTGCCGAAGAAATTCCGCCACGTTGAAGAAAGCGACGAAGATTTGCAGATGCCTGAAGCGGAGCACAATGGCCGTCCCGCGCTGGCGAGTCTCGACAGCATGGCGTTGCTGCCGGTGCATGGCATCGACTTGAAAGAATATCTGACCAATCTTGAGCGCAACCTGATTCAGCAGGCGCTCGACGACGCCGGCGGTGTCGTCGCACGCGCTGCCGAAAAGTTAAAAACACGCCGTACCACGCTCGTCGAAAAAATGCGTAAGTACGGCATGCTGCGCCCGGGGATGACGGCGGACTAACCGCCGTCAAAGCTTCGCCACCATCGCTTTCTCCTTCCTGTAACCTGCTGAAATTACTCGCTAAATAGTATCGGCACAGCGCTTGCAATCATTGCTCACGGCAGCGGTTGGCGACAGATTTACGTCGCCTCGCATTCACGAGTGATGAGCGGAGCACGACATGGCGTTGTCAGCGCTGGAACGATTTCCCACCGAGCAACCGCGTGCGGCGGCGCAGCTTGCGTCCGCTTTCGAATTATTCAACGAGTTGTCGAGTCAGCTGGCCGATACCTATCGCGAGATGGAAGAGCGGGTCGGTCAGCTCGACAGCGAACTGCATCAAGTCGCCGAACAGCGGCTGCGCGAACTCCAGCAGAAGGAGCGGTTTGCCGCGCGCTTGCAGAGCCTGTTGGCCCTGCTGCCTGCCGGGGTGATTGTGCTCGATCAATCGGGCCGTATCGCCGAGGCGAATCCCGCCGCTTCCGAATTATTAGGTACCGCTCTAACTGGCGAACTATGGCGCGAAGTGATCCAGCGCTGTTTTGCGCCGCGCAACGACGACGGCCACGAGATTTCATTGAAGGACGGACGCCGCATCAGCATCGCGACGCGATCGCTCGACGGTGAGCCGGGTCAGTTATTGCTGCTGACGGATTTAACCGAAACGCGCGCATTGCAACAACGCTTGGCCAGACATGAACGGCTGTCGGAAATGGGACGAATGATGTCATCGCTTGCGCATCAGATTCGCACGCCGTTATCGGCAGCGATGTTGTATGCCGGCCATTTATGCGCCGGCGGTTTGCCGGTGGCGCAGGCACAAAAGTTTTCGCAAAAGCTGCTTGATCGATTGGTTCATCTCGAACAGCAGGTTAAAGACATGCTGATTTTCGTGCGCGGCGACGTGAAGCTCACCGACACGATTCAGACCGGCGAGCTGATCGTTGCGCTGGAGCAGGCCATCGAAGCGCCGATCGCATCGGCGCACGCGCAGGTCACGCTCGAAAATCGCTGCGCCGATGCGTTGATTCACTGCAATAAAGACAGCGTGGTCGGCGCGCTGACCAATCTCGTCAACAACGCTTTGCAGGCGTGCGGCCGCGGTGCTCTGATCCAGATTGACTGCACGTTGCTCAATGGCTGGGTATCGATTGCCGTTACCGACAACGGGCCCGGTTTCGATAGCGCGGTGGCGCAAAAAATCGCGGAGCCATTTTTCACGACGAAGGCGCAGGGCACCGGTCTCGGACTGGCGGTAGTGCGCGCGGTTGCCGATGCCCACCACGGACTCTTCTCAATTACCTCGACACCTGGCAGCGGCGCACGCGCCGAATTACGGCTGCCGCTGTGGGAGAAATCAACGATATGACTCTGACCACCAATTTGAAAACGTCGCAACGCTCGCAAGCGCCACAGCTACCGCTGACCAACAGCCGTGTGCTCGTGGTCGAGGACGACCCAAATCTGCGGGAGGCCTTGGTCGATACCCTCGAACTCGCCGGTGCCACCGTGCTCGATGCGGATAGCGCCGAGCAAGCGTTGGCGATACTGCCGCGCGAGTACGTCGATATGGTCGTGTCCGACGTGAACATGGGCGGCATGGATGGCCACGAACTGTTGCAGGCGTTGCGGCGTCAATATCCGCAGCTGCCAGTGCTCCTCGTTACTGCTTACGGCAGCATCGCCAGATCGGTTGAAGCGATGCGCGCCGGCGCGGTCGATTACCTGGTGAAACCGTTCAAGCCGCAATTGCTGATCGAAACTGTCGCGCGTTACGTGGGTAAAGCCGTGATCGACGACGAGCAACCGGTAGCGGTCGAGCCGAGCAGCCAACAATTGCTGCAATTGGCGCGTCGCGTTGCCGCCACCGATTCCACCGTGCTGATCTGCGGCGAAAGCGGCACCGGCAAAGAAGTGCTGGCGCGTTATATTCATCGCCAATCGCCGCGTTCGCGTGGGCCGTTCATCGCGATCAACTGCGCCGCGATTCCGGAAAACATGCTCGAAGCGATGTTGTTCGGTCACGAGAAGGGCGCATTTACCGGCGCGCAAAGCGCGATGCCGGGCAAGTTCGAACAGGCCAACGGCGGCACTCTGCTGCTCGACGAAATTTCGGAAATGTCGCTGCCGCTTCAAGCCAAACTGCTGCGTGTGATTCAGGAGCGCGAGGTGGAGCGCTTGGGCGGACGGCAGCTGATCAAACTCGATGTGCGTTTGCTGGCAACGACAAACCGCGACTTGCGTGGCGAGGTTGAAGCGCATCGCTTTCGGGAAGATTTGTTTTATCGGCTCAATGTGTTCCCGTTGCAATGGCTGCCGTTGCGGCAGCGTCAAAACGACATCGTCGCGATCGCGTCGAATCTGTTACTTGCGCACGCCGCCAAAATGGGTTTTTCCGGCGTTCGTTTCGAGCCCGAGGCCGAACGTACGCTGCGCGCTTACGCATGGCCCGGCAACGTGCGCGAACTCGATAACGTCATTCAACGCGCGCTGATCATGCATCAGGGTGCGACGATTACCACGGCTGATCTCTGCCTTGAAGCGTTGCCTGCGACCTCGCCGGCGGCAGCGATTTCGGTATCGCCCACCGTCGATGAACCCGCGCCAGCAGCGCTCGGCGACGATCTGCAGCGTCGTGAATTCGAGATCATTCTCGATACATTGCGCGATACGCGCGGCAGTCGCAAAACGACCGCCGAACGCCTCGGTATCAGTCCTCGCACGCTGCGTTACAAGCTGGCGCGGATGCGCGATGTCGGCTTCAATCTCGATGGGCTGGTCGCGGGCATTTAACTCGCAATCCGTTCGGCTCGCGCAGTCGCTCCAGCTTTACAGGCGCTGCTCGCTTCTTGTGAGAGGCTGTGCAAATTTTGCGCAGTCAAGATTCGCATTCCCGACCGATCCCGGTAGACTTACCAGTCCTTGTGTTACCCGGGGGCTTTGCCCATGAGTTGGTCGTCGTTCTGGTCGGAGTTTTCCGCAGTTGCGTTGGTGCTATGGGTGGTCGTTGCGATCGCCACTATGTACCTGCTGCGCAGCAATGCCCATCGCGCCATTGAGCGCATCAGTCGCGGCGGTTTTCGCTGGCTGCGCCTCTTTTCCCGCGCCTGCGCCGCTGTCGCCGGCCGTATCGATAGTCGCAACCGCGAAGCGATGCTCGCCCTGCAAATGGAAATCACCCGCCGCCAGCTGGAACGCGAATTCCATCGCGTCGCCGCCGCCGTCGAGCAGGACATGACCAAGTTTCAGCATCTGGAACGCTCGGTTAACGAGCACATCAATTTGATGGGTGAGGATTTCGAGCGCAGCGCGCAGGTGCCGCCGGCACCGCCCGGATGGGTGGAGGCGGTCGATGCGATCGCCAAACTGCAGGCGGAAACCAATCCGGAGCCGGTTGCCCGCGTGTTGCAAGACATCCACAACTCCGTGTGCGACCAGCAGCGCGAAGTGATGCGCGAATACCGCTGGGCCGTGAACGCGCGTCATAAAATTCTCGCCGATTTGCGTCCGCTGTGGAGCCGGGTCAGCTCGCAGGTGACAGCCGTAGGACGCGATAGCCGCGATTTGCTGGCGCGCAGTCATCGCATCGATACGCACATGGCGGCATTCCGCGAACTCTGCGCGAACCGAGCCGATGTGAGGGTTGAGTCGTTCTTGGCGCGCTGGTTGATGGCCTTGGCGCTCACTGCGGTCGCATTGGTGCTGGCGACATTGAATTCCAATCTGCTTGCGCCGCCGCTGGCGGGGTTACTCGGCGGCGAAGTCGTCAATGCCCAGACCACCGCCATCGCGTTTACGCTGGCTGTCATGGCGATTGCGTTGGTGCTCAGCGAGACAACCGAGGTCAGCCGTTTGCTGCCGTTTCTCGGCGGTCTGCCGCGCCGCAGCCGGATCGCGTTGATCGTCGTTTCGACGCTGCTGTTATTGATGCTCGCGAGCGGGGAGGCGTTATTGCTGGCATCGAGCGCCAGCGGGCGGGCCGTCGGGTCGGTGTCTTTAGCGGTGTGGGGAGCGGCGAGCGCGGGCTTTGTCGTACCGCTATTGCTCGCGTTGTTGTCGCCGGCACTGGAGGCGCTGCTCGCCACATCGCGCCCCGTGCTCGGTAGCGCGGCGGTCGCGGTGCTGACGTTGATCGCCTTTATATCAAGGCTGCTCGGACGGTTGTGGTTGGAACTGGGTCGCCTGCTGCATCAGGTCTACGACATGATTCTGTTTATTCCATTGTCCGCCGAGCAGGCTATTGCCGGTCGCAGCGATCAATCGCATGGGGGCTCCGGGGAACCTGTCGTTCCGGCTGCCGCCGCCAAGGTGCGCAAACTGGGATTCGGCAACGGCCCATGAGCGGGCTGTGAACGGACGGATAGTTTTTCCCGGAGCCGGCGGCTCCGGTCAGTTTTTCCTCGGTTAACTACTTCTCGCTATGCATATTGCCGTTCGCGGTATCGCGCAATGCGTCGATATCGAGAATCGTGATCTCCTTGTTATCGACCGCCAGCAAGCTGTTTTTCTGAAAACGGCTGAAAACACGGCTGACCGTTTCGACGGTGAGGCCCAGATAATTGCCGATATCGGTGCGCGACATCGACAGCCGGAACGAGGTCGCCGATAGGCGGCGGCGTGCGTTACGGGCCGAAATGCTGACTAGCAGCGCGGCGATGCGCTGTTCCGCCGAGTTCTTGCCGAGCAGCGTGATCAGTTGCTGATCGTCGGCGATTTCCTGACTCATCAATTGGAAAAAGTGGCGTTGCAGGCTCGGAATGCGCGTGCTCAAGTCGCCGAGACGTTCGAACGGAATTTCACAAATCGCTGCGGTTTCGAGCGCTTTCGCCGAGCTGGCGTGGCGGTTTTTGCTGATACCGTCCATGCCGAGGATCTCGCCGGGAAAATAAAACCCCGTCACCTGTTCCTGGCCGTCATCGGTGACGCGATAGGCCTTCAGCGTGCCGGAACGAACTGCGTACACCGAGGTGAACGGCGTGTTCTCGCGGTAGGCATGCTCGCCTTTGCGCAGCGGACGCCCACGCTGGATGATCGAATCGAGTTTGTCGATATCGGTCGCTTCCAGGGCGATCGGCAGACAGATGCCGGCGAGGCGGCAGCTTGAGCACGAGATCTGAAAATCGTGTTTACAACGCGGATCATTGTCAGCTGGCTGAAGTTGAAGCATCGACATAATCGGATTCCCGAAAAATTAACGATCAATTTTAAGTAAAGGGCTAAATCGCACGAGAAAAACGCGTTGGCCGAGCTTCGCGCAAATACACGTCGAATGCCATACAGATATTCCGCAAAAACATGCGGCCTATACGTGTAACGCGCAGATGGTTGCGATCGAGCTCGATCAGGCCGTCTTTGAACAGCTGCATCAGCGCGGCTTGTTCATCAGCAAAATATTGCGCCCAGTTGATCGCGAATTGTTTTTCGCAGGCGGCAATATCGAGCTGCAGATTACAAATGATCTGCATGATAACGTGACGACGAATCAAATCGTCGTTGGTGACAATCAGGCCGCGTTCGATCGGCAGAACGTCGCGATCGAGCAACGCGTAATAGTCGTTGAGATCGCGCGCATTCTGCGTGTAACTCAGCGGCGTGCTGCCAATCGACGACACGCCCAGCCCCACCAGATCGGGTGCCTTGCACGTCGAATAGCCCTGGAAATTCCGCTGCAACTGACCGCGTTGTTGCGCGAGCGCAAGTTCGTCATGCGCCAGCACGAAATGATCCATGCCGATATGACAGTAACCGGCTGCGCCGAGACGGTCGTTCGGGCGGTGCAACAACGCGAATTTTTCGTCGGCCTTCGGCAAGGTCATACGATCGATCGAGCGCTGCGTCGGAAAACGTTCGGGCAGATGCGCGTAACTATAAATAGCGAGACGATCGGGTTTTAACGCGATGACCTGCTGCAATGTCGCGGCGATGCTTTGCAGCGATTGCAGCGGCAAGCCGTAAATCAGATCGAAGCTGATCGATTTAAAACCGAAGCCGCGCGCGGCATCGACCAGTTCACGTACCGAATCGACCGATTGAATGCGATTAACGGCACGCTGCACGTCCGGATCGAAATCCTGAATACCGAAACTGATACGATTGAAACCGAGCCCTTTCAGCAGCGCGAGCTTGTTGCGATCGACGGTACGCGGATCGATTTCGATGCTGTATTCGCGATCGTCGCTATCGAGCAGCGTGAAGTGACTCGCGAGCGCATACATCAGCTCGGTCAGTTCGGCACCGTTGAGAAATGTCGGCGTGCCGCCACCCCAGTGCAATTGCGTGATCGGACGCGTCGCGCCGACCAGCTGCGCCTGCAACCGAATTTCCTTCTCCAGGTAGTTCAGATATTGCCGCGCTTTTTCCTTCTGTCGCGTGACGATTTTGTTGCAGGCGCAGTAGTAGCAGATGTTTTCGCAAAAGGGCACGTGGACATACAACGACAGCGGCGTGATGCAGGGTTGCGCGCGTCGCCATAGATTTTCGTACTGCGCGATAGTGAACGCCGTCGTGAAATGCGGAGCGGTGGGATACGAGGTATAGCGCGGTCCGGCGACATCGTACTTGTTGACGAGACCGGCATCGTAATCACCGGATCCACCGGCTCGTCAGGGTAGAACCCTCCCGACGGCAACTCCCGCCC
>CBFHCK010000041.1:0-12153 GCA_965653955.1 uncultured Spongiibacteraceae bacterium | reverse complement strand
CGGTAATTCCGGAAGCGTGTGCGATGGCCGCGACGCAATGTGTCGGTTTCGATGCCGCGATCGCACTGGCGGGGCAATCGGGCAATTTTCAATTAAATGTGATGCTGCCGCTGGTGGCCGATAATCTGCTGCAAATGGTCGCGCTATTGACCAATATCTGTAACGCGCTTGCCGGCAGCGGCGGCATCAAGGATTTCAGTGTGAACCGGACGGCACTGGCCGAACGCGCACAGCGCAATCCCATTCTCGCTACTGCACTGGCGCCATCGGTTGGTTACGAACTCGCGGCGGATATCGTCAAGCAGGCGCTGGCCGAACAGAAACCGATTGCGGAAATTGCCGAACGCCTAAGTAAAATGAAAAAAAATGAGCTCGATGCATTGCTTGATCCGCTTCGCCTGACTGAAGGTGGCATAAGCGATGGTGGCATACCGGATGCAAAGAAATCCGATGGCAAAAACCAATAACTTCAGCGATGAGAGTAAACGTCATGATGATGAAATATTTTTTTCGGCAAATCGGTCAGCCCTGGTTAATGATTTTCGCGTTGATAACCATCGCCATCTCGAACACGGCCCTGGCGGCGGATAACTCCGATGCTGTGATGAAGCGATTGATCGAGCGCGTATCCACCGAGCTCGACAAACTCTACAAGGCGCATCGCATCGAGGATCGCGCTGCGCTCGAACAATTAATCCGCAATGAGATTGTTCCGAATATCGATCAGCAACGATTGACGCAACGAGTATTTCGTCATTACTGGCGTGAGATCGTGCAAGCCGGCAAACAGAACGACGCACAGCAGCGCGTGATGAATTCGCTCGTGCGCACCTACGCTGTCGCGCTGTCGAGTTATTCCGGCGACACATTAAGCGTGGTCAGCGTTAACGAGGAAGGCGCGAAGAGCACGGCGAAAACACGCATTCGTCGCCCGAATGGTCAAACCATTCAAGTGGACTTTTCGCTGGGCAATGCCAATGGCTCATGGCAGATCAACGATATGGCAGTCGATGGCATCGTCGTCAGTTTGACGCTGTTTAACGCGATGAAACCCGTGTGGGAACAACAGGGAATGGATGCGGCGCTGAATACCATCAACGAAGTCGATACGACGAAAGAAATGCAGGATAAGCAGCCGGCATCCGCGAAGAAAAAATAATGAGCGAAAACCATTATCACGCGGTCATCGCAGCGCTGTCGCGGCGGCTTGTCACAGCGCAGCAGCCGATTCGTATTCTCGATGCGATTCAGTGGGACGATTCGCTGAAACAAAAATTCTTCGCCGCTAATGCCTCGCACTTACCGGCAGTCGATGCCGATTATTATCGCGCGCAACGGCCGCTGCGCTTCGACATCGACAGCAAGCGTCAGGAATTGCATGCGATCGAGCGCGATATCATGCGGCAACTTGGTCAGCTCAACCCGGTCGGTGCGTGGCTGCGCCGAACCTGTCGCGAATATCTGCTTGTCGTCGATATGCTCGAAGCACGCGGCACCACAGAATTTTCGGCGCTCAGCCAGGAATTGTATGGGTCAAGTTCGGATGTATTTCATGCCGGCGATCCCACCCCTGCCGATTTGGCCGCGCGCCTGCAGCAGGTGTTGCAGCAATTAATTGAACACAGCCCGGCGATTCGTCCGAACGAAAAGAATTTCGATGCGCCGACCGCTGTGAAATGGTTGAACCAGCGTTTGCGTAAACAATTTCCCGGCTGCGGCATTCGTGCGCGTTTAAGCGACGGCATCGTTGCCGATGCTGCGGCAGGTGGCGATACGATTAAATTGCGTCGCGAAGCGACGTTCAGCGAAAGCGATCTGCGTGTGCTCGAAGCGCATGAAGGCTGGGTGCATATCGGCACGACGCTGAACGGCGCGCAGCAACCGATTTGCACGTTTCTTGCGA
This sequence comes from uncultured Spongiibacteraceae bacterium, assembly GCA_965653955.1. Classification (GTDB taxonomy): domain Bacteria; phylum Pseudomonadota; class Gammaproteobacteria; order Pseudomonadales; family CAMLJR01; genus CAMLJR01. Next base: position 10,250 of record CBFHCK010000041.1, on the reverse strand, counting down.
AGGGCCCACCCTCGGCGACGGTCACGCAGGAAGGTTTGGCGGTGATGACGGAAACGTTGTCGATGCATTCGACACCGCACCGATTAAGTCGTTTAACGCGGCGTGTGCAGGCGGTAGCGCTGGTCGAGCAAGGCGCGGATTTCATCGAGCTGTATCGCTATTTGCTCGATCACAATCACAGCGCCGATGATGCATGGCAATTGGCGACGCGGGTTTTTCGCGGCAGTACCGCCAGCGACGGTCCGTTCACCAAGGATCTCAGCTACATCAAAGGTTTCGTGCTCGCGTACAACTATGTGCGGCTCGCCATTGCACGCGGCACTCCCGAACGTATTCATCTGCTGTTCTGCGGCAAGACGACGATCGACGATATGAAAACCGTTGCGGAACTGGTGGCCGAAGGCGCGATTGTGCCGCCGCGTTACCTGCCACCGTTATTCGAAGATCTAACCGGCTTATCGGCGTGCCTGAGTTTCACACGCTTTGCGAGCGCGCTCGATTTCTCGCAACTCGAACGCGATTACAGCCCGGTTTTTTGACTCGACGACGCAACAATTTTTTACTCGACGACGAGCAATACGACCAGGCTCTCAACTCAACCGCGTACAATCGCGGCATCTTTTTTGTGATCGAACTTTATGGAAACTGCTCAAACTCCAACGCTTAGATCCGTGCCGGCGCCATGGAACGAATTGGCGAATGGCGCCGCTACGCAAGCACAACTGGAACGCCTGTCGTTAAGTATTCGCAATACGCGAGACGAATGCTGGCTCGATTATCACTACGATCGTATTGAAGATAATCAACGCATCGAAGGCGAAGCACAATCGCTGCGCTTTTTATTGAGCGGCAGTTCGAACACGATTCAAATCACGCCGCAACTCGCCAATCGTCCCGTGGTTGCACGTCCGATGATGCCGACCGAATTACTGCCGAAACAACAGACAACGTTATTCATCAGCACGGTGTTATGGGCGCGCGTATCGGCAGGTGAAGTGCCACTCGCTGAACTGCCCACCGTGCGCTTGTCGGATACTTGGTTCGGCGCAAACACGCGGCATGGCGAATTGTGTTATGCAAGTCAGACGCGCGCGCTGCTGAACTCCGACAATGTGCAATACAGTCCGTTTCGCGCAATCACGCCGATCACTATCGATAATCAGGGCATCGATAACGTGCGACTCGATCGCATCAATGTGCCAGTGCCGCATTTAACGTTGTATTGCGATGGCCAGCGTTTCTGGACCTCTGCATTGCGCGTATTGCGCGAAACCCATTTAGCCATCGCCAATTTGCACATCGATAACAAGCCACCGAGCCAATCGGTGCTGATTGCACCCCCACGCCGACCTATTCGCGGAGGCGTGTTCGAGCGTGCCGTGGATTTGTTGTTTGCATAACTGCTTTTGTTGTTTGCATAACTGCTAAGGCTTAATCGTGATGAAAATTAACCGCATGGAAATAGATCAATGAGCGCCGCCACTACCGTACAGAGCGTCTTAGGTGCAATCAACTTACAGGAAGCATCGCGCGCTGCAGTTCTATTGATCGTCGGCCTGGTTTTTTCGCGCCTTTATGTGCGACTGGTGCGACGCGGCACACTCAGTCATCTGCCGCGTTTTTTGCAGCGCCTGGGCGGCTGGCTGATTCTCACGGTGTTTATTGCATCGGCACTGCATCAACTGGGATTCAAACTGAGCGTCGTGCTTGGAGCAGCCGGTATTTTTTCTGTCGCGGTCGGTTTCGCCGCACAAACATCGGCGGCAAATATTATCAGCGGGTTGTTCGTGATCGGCGAACGCAGTTTTATTGTCGGCGATATTATTCAGGCGGGTAATCACACCGGTGAAGTGTTGTCGGTCGATATGCTGTCGGTGAAGCTGCGCACGTTCGATAATCGCTTCGTCCGCATTCCCAACGAGACAATCATAAAAACCGATGTGGTCAATCTGAGTCGGTTCCCGATTCGCCGCGCCGACATCAAGGTATCGATCAGTTACAACTCGAACATCGCAAAAGCACGCGAAATATTATTGCGAGTTGCCGAGAACAATCCGTTTTGTCTGGAAGAGCCGCGCCCGTTAGTCAATTTACAGGGATTCGGCGAATCGTCCGTCGATATTCAATTCTCGATATGGAGTGCGCGCGAAAATTTTGCCGACATACGCGATACGCTTCATGAGGAAATCAAAGTCGCATTCGATGCGGCCGGTATCGAATTCCCATTTCCGACGCGCACCTTGCATATTGCCAACGCCGATTTCTCGATGGCACCACGCAGCAATTTAGCGTCTCGCAATGTCTCAATCGCGCGCGACGCGGGTGATAGCAAACATGACGCCTGAACGAATTACCGTCGGCTGGCGCGAATGGGTTGCGTTGCCTAACTTTTTAACAAAACCCTTGCGTGCAAAAATCGACAGCGGTGCCACCACTTGTGCGCTGCATGCGTTTTATGTGGAGCCGTTCAGCATCGATAACGCCGCCTGGGTACGATTCGGTATTCATCCGAATATTCGTCGCGATAATGCCGCTCACGATGAAGCCGTACATTGCGAAGCGCCGCTGCTCGATCAACGCAATGTACGCGATTCGAGCGGCCGCTCTGAACAGCGCTGCGTGATTGCGACCATGCTGCGGATTGGCGATAACGAGTTTCCGGTAGAGGTCACGCTGGCGAATCGCGAACCGCTGCGCTATCGAATGCTGATCGGGCGCAATGCGTTGCGCCATCGCTATGTAGTCGATTGCGGACAATCATTCGTGTTGGGTAAACCATGAAGCTGGCGATCTTATCGCGCGATTCGCGCTTATATTCGACGCGACGTCTGGTCGAGGCGGCGCGCGAGCGCGGCCATCGCGTACGCGTGGTCGATACGCTGAAATGCTATATGGACATCGCCGCCGCACAACCGACGGTGCGGTATCAGGGTAAAAAGCTCAACGGTTTCGATGCGGTAATTCCGCGCATCGGCGCATCGATTACGCATTACGGCATGGCCGTCATTCGCCAATTCGAAATGATGCAGGTGTACTGCTTGACTGGCTCCGTCGCGCTCAGCCGCTCGCGCGATAAATTTTGTGCATTGCAATTGCTCGCGCAGGTCGGGATGCAATTACCGCGCACCGGGTTCGGGCGCGATATCGAAGACAGCCGCGAACTGATCAGCCTGGTCGGCGGCGCACCGTTAATTGTCAAATTGCTCGAAGGCACGCAAGGACGCGGCGTCGTGCTGGCCGAAACGACTCAAGCGGCAGAAAGCGTTATCGGTGCGTTTCGCGAATTGAAAGCCGATTTTCTTGTGCAGGAATTCGTGCGCGATGTCGGCGGCTCGGACCTGCGCTGTCTCGTGGTCGGCGATCGCGTCATCGCATCGATGGAACGCACGGCAGCGGCGGGTGAATTCCGCGCGAACCTGCACCGCGGCGGTAGTGCGCGCGCAACGAATTTGTCCGAAGCCGAACGCATTGCGGCGTTAAAAGCCGCGCACACGTTGGGACTTTCGGTGGCGGGCGTCGATATTTTACGTTCGCCCCGCGGGCCGCTCGTGCTCGAAGTTAATTCCTCACCGGGGCTCGAAGGCATCGAACGCACGTGTGGTGTCGACGTCGCCGCAAAAATCATCGAACACCTCGAACACACCCAGCACTAAACCATTACAGACATATCACCGCTGAGCTAATTCGTTAGAACCACGCGATGTCTCGATAATCATTATTGTGATCAATCCGAAGCGGCGCGCCGGCGCGTCTCGATGTCGGTCACAGCGCCGGTGAACAGCTTCGGTGCAATCAGTTCGAACTGCTCGATCGGCAACGGCTTGCAGAACAAGAACCCCTGACCATATTCGCACCCCAGATCGGTGAGCATCGCTAATTGCTCGGTGCGCTCGATCCCCTCGGCGACGACTTCGATTTTCAGTGCATGGGCCAATTGCAAAATACCGGCGACGATTTCAACGTCGTTTTCGACCACCGCCAGATCAGCGACAAAACTCCGATCGATTTTTAATGTAGTCGGTGTAAATCGACGCAAGTAGCCGAGACTCGAATAACCAGTACCGAAATCATCGAGTGCGATATTGAAACCCGCCTGCTTTAACGCCTCGATGGTAAATGCACCGTGCTCGATATCCGCAATCAACGCGGATTCGGTAATTTCAAGTTCGATGACACCGGGCGGTATCGCATATTCACGCAAAATCGCTGAAGCTTTCGCGGCGAAGTGCCGGTTGGAAAGCTGAACTGTGGATACATTCACTGCAACGGATAACCAGCGTCCCATCGTTCGTTGCCATTGCTGCACTTGGCGACATGCGGCATGCAATATCCACTCACCCACCGCGACGATGAGGCCGGTTTCCTCGAGCATCGGAATAAAATCGCCGGGCATCACCATGCCGCGCTGCGGCGAATGCCAGCGCAATAACACTTCCGCGCCGATCAATTCACCGTTCGCGAGATTGAATTTGCCCTGATAAAACAATTCAAATTCATTTCGTGTCAGTGCCACACGCAGATCACTTTCCAGCGCCAGACGTTGTCGATTCGGCAACATCATGCTGGGCTCGAATAATTGCAGTGTGGCACGACCGCTGGCTTTCGCGCGCTGTTGGGCGATACCGGCGAAATTCAACAATTCGTTGAGGTCGCTACTGGATTGCGGACACAGCGCAATGCCGATCGAGCCGCTGATAAAAATATCGCCGTCGCTCAGATTGAACGGCGCCTGGAAGCATGCCAGCGCTGTCTCGGCTAGCGACTCGCAATTATCGACGGCGGCAAGCGCGGCGAATTCATCGCCGCTTAAACGTGCGAGGAAAACATTTTCGCCCAGCACGTGCTGTAAACGCTCCCCTGCCATGCGTAACAGATGATCGCCGGCACTGTGCCCGAGTGAATCGTTAATATTTTTGAAGCGATCGAGATTGATCAGCATCAACGCGAACGGATGCTCGGCAGCCTGCTGTAAACGTCGTTCGAGTTCGGCGAGCAATGCTTTGCGATTAGGCAGATTAGTGAGATCGTCCCGATAGGCGAGTTGGTAGAGTTTTTGTTCGTATAACTTGTGTTCGGTGATATCGCGAATGGTGCCGGCTAACTGAGTGATCTTGCCATCCGCACTGGATAGGAATGCCGAATTGGTGCTAATCCAACGCACCTCACCCTTGCCATTGATGATGCGCGACTCGAAACTCTTATTAAGGCCCGGTTGGTTTAGGGAAAGGTGTTCGGTCGTCGTCGAAAGCACCCATTCAAGATCGTCCGGATGCACGAATTCCATGATGGGTTTTTGCTTTTGCAGTACTTCTTCGCGGGAGGTTTTATAAATCGTTTCGAATGCAGGGCTAAGATGCGTGATTCGCTGCTCCTCAACACTCCAAACCCAGAATACTTCTTCGATGTTATCCGCTAATGCTTGCAGCGCCAGCTCGTAATCGGCCGCTTTACGTTCGAAATATTTAATCGAAGTGACATCGCTATGCGAAAACACAATCATGCGCTCGTCATCGATCAAGAGCGGCAATGCTTGAACGACATATTGATGAACGCTGCCATCCGCAGCCGTGAGCTCGTATTCCGCCTCATAGTTGTCGCGTTCGCCTGATAGTAGCTCGCGTACTCTCGATAAATACTCACCGGTATCGTGTTGGCCGGCGGCTTGCGAAAGTCGATGGCTGGCAAAAAAATCCGACGGCATCGGCAAATCGTCGTGGTTCTCCCGCCAATGCTGTTCCCAAAGCTGATTCACGGTAACGTAACTGGCGTTCCGGTCGATGACGCCAATTCGCTGCGGCAACACATCGATAATTTCCCGCACCAGTTGCCGCGCTTTGTCATGGCTGTGCTGAATCGCGACGTGCGACGTGACATCCTGAACTGCACCCAGCATGCGCGAGGGCTTATTGTGTTCGCCCGCAATCAATTGGCCGACCCACTGAAAATGTCGCTCAATGCCATCCGCCATCGGCATGCGGACGATCAGATCGATTTTGGGCGACTGCATTGAGCTGTTGATGATGGCCTGAACCAATCCCATTCGATCCTGCGGATGCAGCCGTTCGAGCAGACGTTTTTTGTATTCGTGCGGCGGGCATTCACCGAGTTCGAGCATGGCAATTGCGCGCGACGATAATCGCATCTGCCCCAGCTCGTAATCGAACGACCAGTCGCCGTAGCCGGCTATTTCCTGTGCCACCGCCAGGCGGGCGTTCTCTTCTTCAATTTGTTTCTCGGCGAACTTCAGCACAGTGACATCGCGCACGAACAAGCCGATTCCGCCGCCGTCGGTTGGAAAAATCGTGAAGCTCAGCCAAGTGCTGCGCGGGGCGTAAAAATATTCCGCGTGGCGAATCTCGCGCTTCGACATCACTTCGCGCATCGCCACGGCAGTCGGATTGCCATCGTCGACATACAACTGCCAGATATTGGCGCCGACTCCCCCTTCGACGCCATTGCGCTGGAACATCTGCGTGCAATAGCGATTCATGAAGCTGATGGTCCAATTGGCGTCCAATGCAAAAAACGCATCGTTAATGCTGTTGAGCAAGCCGTTGAGCTGCGAAACGCTGTCTTTCAAATCCTGCTGCGAGCGCTGCAGCGCGGTGGTATCGCGCGATACGCACAACATCAAGGGGCGGTCGTCGGCGGGTAATTGGACCTTGGTGAAGGTGCTGTGCCAGGCACGCCGCTCGCCGCTGAGGATGCGGCAACTGCCGGAAAATTCGCTGGTGCCACTCACCAGCCCTTCCTTCCAGCGCTCCATCAATAATTTGCGCTGCTCCATGTCCCAGAAGTCGAACCAATGCCGGCCGACAATCTGGCTTTCGCGACTCGCGCCGATCAGATTGAGTCCGCTTTCGTTGATCGCCAGCACTGTGCCGTCGGCAGCCAGCAGCTTGATGCAATCGCGCGAACCTTCGAGCACGGCGCGGATGATGTCGTCGTGTCCGTGCAGATGAATACGGCTGGCGGCCAGCTCCCCAGTTTGTCTGGATACGATGGCGCCAAGATGACCTACTAACCACGCCAATAGCGTGGCGAGAACGAAGGAGAGTTGTTCGGACACGCTATAGGACATGGCTCCGCTGACCCAGCGCCCCAACAATATGCCGCCGATTATCACCAGCACAGCGGCGGCCACCGCGTAGCGGCGATCGAGTGCATAACCCACTAACCCCATCGCGCTCGACCACAGCAGTAGCCCGACGATATGCAGATTCATGCCGACGAGAACAACACCGAGGGCGGCGATGGGCAAAGCCAAGCCGATCAAACTGCTGGGAGGAAGCAGACGTGCCGGTTCTACGCTGCGCGCCTGTAGTACACGCTGTACCGATTCAGTCGACATTTATCGCTCCTCCTTATTTTTGTGAGGTTATTTTTTGAGCTGTTTTGTTTGCGGTAACGCGTTGGTTCGGGCGATAGATCAAGCGACTTATTGTCGGAAGCCGAGAGGTCCGTCCACGCTTGGGCATTACGTGCGGATACTCATGGTTTTTACAGTCTAGAAGGGAACGCTGACGATGCCACGCGTTTAAGCCGGCGATGGATCAGGAAATTCCTGATGAACATCGTTAAGGTTTTGGATTAATGGGGGCGCTCGTCGAGGCTGATAATGCCGTGGCGAATGGCGTACACCACAAGACCGGCAACATCGCGAATGCCGAGGCGCACCATGATTTGCGCGCGATGGGTTTCGACCGTTTTGGCGCTGAGTTGCAGCTGAAACGCGATTTCTTTCGTGGCGTAGCCGAGCGCGAGCAGCCGCAGTACCTCGTGCTGACGTTCGGTCAGCGGGGGGACCGCACCGGCTTGCGGGGTTAGCGCTTCGTACACCGATGTCGAAATTTTCGGGCTTAGATATTGCTCGCCCGCGAGTGCCGCATCCAGCGCCAGCTCCAGTTCGGTTTCGGCGGCTTCTTTCAACAGATACGCCGCAGCGCCTGCCCGCAGGGCTCGCACTGCATACTCGCGCAACGCGTGCATCGACAACATGATTACGGGCAATTGCGGCCATCGGGCGCGGATAGCATCGAGCGCATCGAGACCCGACACTCGCTGCATGCTGATATCCATGATCAATACATCCGGTGCATGCTGCTCGATCAACGGCAATGCCTGATCGCCATCGCTGCCTTCGGCCACCACAACGTAATGCGATAAGTCATCGATCAACCCGCGCAATCCCGCGCGCACCAGCGTGTGATCGTCGATCAGCACGACGCGATGTCGCACCGTCATGCATGAGACTCCGGAAACACCGCGGTCAGCTCGGTACCGACACCCGCCTCCGAATGCAGATGCAGCGTGCCGCCCGCCTGCTGCGCGCGTTCGCGCATCGTTTGTAAACCCAAGCCCCGCGCCTGCGCCACCGTGCGATCGACATCGAAGCCTTCGCCGTCATCGACAATCTGGAGCCGCAGCGCACTGCCCTCCCGCGTCAGCGCGACTCGCACAAAGCTCGCACCGGAATGCCGCAGAATATTCGTCAATGCTTCCTGAAAAATACGGAACACCGCCATTTCGAGCAGCGGTTGCGGGCGCGGCTGCAATTCCTCGGCATCGAGTCCATAACCGATACCGGTACCGCCAAAAAATTTACGGAGATGCTCTTCTATCGCGGTTTTTAATCCCAGCGTATCCAATTGCGCCGGGCGCAATGTCAACGCGAGATTGCGCACTTTTTCCAGCGCCTCGCCGGCGGTGTCCTGAATCTGCGCGACCCGCTCTGCCAATTCGACATCCTGCTGGCGCTTGCGCAGCCACGCTGCACTCATTTTGATGAAGGTGAGCGCCTGCCCCAGATCGTCGTGCAGTTCGCGCGATAACTGGCGCCGCTCGTTCTCGCTGGTTTGCGCCATATGCTCGGACAAATGTTGCAGCCGCTCGTTGGCGACCTGCAGCTCGGATTGCGTTTTTTTCTGCTGATCGACGTCGCGTACCAGCGCCAGAATGCAATTCTTGCCCTCGGTGATGACAGTCTGCGCCGCTACTTCGGCCGTAAACACCTCACCGCTTTTCCTGCGCAGCAAACGCTCGCGGAACGCGGTGTCATCGGCATGGCCATGCTGAAACGAACGCAGTCGGTCAAACGCTTCGGGCTGGCTGGGCACTGCGATAAAGTCGCGTATATCGGCGCCCACCATATCTTCGGGGCGCGTCGCTCCAAACATTTTCGCGGCGGCGGCGTTGGCAAAAATCACGCGCGCCTCGTAATGCATCAACAGTGCCTCCGGCAATTGCTCAGCGATCTGCCGATAACTTTTTTCGTTATCGCGCAAGCGCTCCTGCTCGATTTTGGATGCAGTGACATCGATTGCGCAGCAGATCAGTTTGCGAGTATCCCCCAGATCGACCACGCCGCCGCGAATCAGTAAAGAGCGGGAGGCGCCATTCTCGCCTTCAAACCCGATTTCGAGGGATAGGGGTTTTCCTTGCCAGGCAGTGGCGAAAGCGCGCTGCAGCAAATCGCGATCGTCGACAGCGATGCGCTGCCAGAACAGCTTCGTGTCGATGGTCGCAACCCCGCTGGGTTGCTCCAACCAGAGCTGCATCTGCTCGGATAATTCGATGCGGGTCGAATCGCGCTCGCTCGACCACCATCCCATTTCGCCGATGCGAACCACCTCCTGCTGCATCCGCAATGCCACGCGTAAATTATTTTCGACCTGCACGTGCGCCGATACATCTCGCGCTAACACCAGGCGCGCGTCGCGCCCTTCGAATTGCAGCGAATAACCAGTCACCTCCATCGTCATCAACTGCCGCGTCTTGGTCCAATGCGTGACCGCATTGGCGACAACCACATCCCGAAAATGCTTTTGCGCGTCGAGTGCACGCTGCATTGCCGCTCGCGCCTGCGGCGGCCGAATCTCCCACAGTGTCATCGTCAGAAATTCATCGCGAGTGAACCCGTATTTTTTTATGGCGGCTTCGTTAACGGAGAGAAAGCGCAACGTCTGCGGATCGTAGATGTACATCGGATTCGGGTTGTGTTCGAACATCGCTCGATATGCGCGCTCGGAACTCTCGATTTGTCGATATAGCCGACTCTGGCCGAGATAAATCCACCGCAACAGCCAGTACAACAACCCACCCGTAACCAGAATGACAATGGCGCCGCGTACCAATTGAAGTGTTGGGCTAATGCTTTGATCGGTGACGAATCGTGCTGCGCTGCGATCACTGAATATCAGCCAAAGCGCGGCGACAGCCCTATAACCCAGCGCAATGCGAAGCGCGTTGCG